>DATJFP010000099.1 GCA_035495615.1 Verrucomicrobiia bacterium
CCGGCCCGCGGTCGCCAGGATCAACACGACCGAAGACGAAGCCGCCTTTTATTACGGGCTTCCCGAAGAATTCGTCTACCGGGTGGATGCGGCCGAAGACTTCAAAGAGCAGGGGCCCCGCGGAGAAATGCGGGCCGCGGCGGAGGAAATCCCGGCGCCGGCGTCGCACCGTTCGAGCGGCATCGACTTCACCCGGACCCAGCCCGTTTCCGCGACGGGGAAGAACAACGCGTTTTTCGGGGAAGAAGCCCGTTCCTCGCAGAAATCATCCGACCAGATCGAACGCGAGCTCGACGAAATGGTGGGTGCGTCTCACGAAAGAATGGGCCGCGAATACGGCTTCCTTGCGCGGGACAAGTCGCCGGAGATCACGAGGGTTTACGAATCCTTCGACCGGCTCGTGGCCGGCTACAACAGACTGGCGCAAATGCAGGGCCTGCCGCTTTACCGCGGAAAGCTCTTCATCGTGGATTCCGAAGACGTGAACGCGTTCGTCTACGCCGGCCATGACGACGTGTATTTCCACATGGGCATGCTGCGGGCCATGGAACGCTACACGCAGCTTCCCGGTGTTACCGCGAAAATGACCGAAGAGCTGGTGGCCAGCGTGCTCGCGCACGAACTCAGCCACGTCATGCAGCTCAGTTCCTACGAAGGGCTCAGTGTCGCCAAAGGACGCGGCCGGGAGGAATCGGCGATGTTCGCGCTGAAGCGCAATGCGGAGTACGACGCGGACCGCAACGCGATCACGGTCATGACGCTCGCGGGGTATTCGCCCCGCGAAATGGTGACAGCCCTCGAATTTCTCGCGCGCATCACCCCCGAGAGCACGGCCGAGCATTCCCTGTCCGATCATCCGCACCCGAAGCTCCGGCTGCGCGAATTGCAGCGCCACATCCAGGATGCGCGGCTTGTCACCGCGACCTGGGGGCTTGCGCTTCATCCCTTCGAGCGGCCGGGCGCTTTTACGGATTTGAAAACCGGGCACCTGGCGCCGTCCCTGCCGAACACCGCGGCGCAGCTCGACGAGGCCGCCGGCCGCGTGTCGTCGGCGCGTGAGCTCACGGAAGTCGGCCGCGTCGCGGACGAAAAGGCAAGGCTCGGGCGCGTGCGCAAAATCGCGGACACGCCTTCGGGCCGCGACCTCTTTTCTTTCTTCGTGTTCGCCGGCAACATGATGAACGCGGCCAACGATCTCGCCATGCGGCTTGCGTACAACGAAAACCGGGAAAGCGCGCCCGCCATCAAGATGGACCCGATCGGCGCGCACATCCTCGAAGACCTCAAGCCCGAAGACCTCGCGCTTCTCACCAAAGACAGCGGCGATCTGACCAGTAAGGAAAAAGACAAAATCGCGGAGCTTTGGAAAATGACGGCGGCGGGCGCCGCACGCGTCCTGGGGGTCATGAAAACGCAGCTGCTTTCCGGCGAGACGACGTCTCAGATGACGGCGGAACGGCGCGAGGCCGCCATTAAGGCCCTGACGCTCATGGCGGACCACTTCAAACGGGCGACGTCCGTGTTCGCCAATCATGTTTGGGATACGGCCGCGGAACCGCCGACGCAGGCCCAGATCACCGACATGTTCCTGGACGGCCGCAGCGCCGAAGCCATCCAACTTCTGACGCGGGTTCCGGTGGCCGTTTACGCGACGGTGGGGCGCACGACGCTGGATGAAGCCGCGAGCGTGAGCCGGAGCGGCGTGACCGTGAGCGGCCAGCTCGAGCGCGGGGATTCCGCGTTTTACCGGCAGAATGTAAGCCTGGATTCGACGGCCACGCCGGCCGACCGCCAGCGCGCGCTGGATGCGGCGCGCTACGCGTGGATGGCGGAAGTCATGACGAGCGTGGTCGGCAAGGTTCACGCCGGAATTTTCCGCGAGAAATGGGCCGACAAGCTCGAATCGCTGCTGCCGGAGCTGCCTGCGCCGCTTACCACCGGAGAAACGGCCCGCGACGGAGAAACGCTGACCCAGGCCCGCGCCGTGACCCGCGGCTTTTTCATCAACAACAAAGTCAGCCGCGGCAAGGATGCGGATTTATTTTTCGCCTACGCGGGGCCGGTCCTGCTGCCCGAAGCTTCGCAGATCCGTTCTCCGATCTACCAGGCTGAAAAAGGACTCCGCGATCCGACGCTGGTGCTGGGGCGCCGGGAAGGCCTGGAGCGCCAGGACCCTTACTTCGAGATGATCAACAACGCCGACGTTCCCGGCGAAATTCTGATCCGGGAATGGGAAGAGCGGGGAAGCGCCGCGGGCTTTGATCTGGCCGAACTCTTCCGGCGGCACCTGGCTCCGTACAGCCGCTCCTTCCGCAAAAAAATCATTTCGGAAATGATGTATTCGATGACGCAGTCCGTCCGTTACGACCAGCGCCGCGCCGGAATCCTTTTCGACATCTTCCTGGAAAACGTGGGTTCCGCGGATGCCTACGCGCTGATGAGCGAATACCTGTCTGTCGTGGAGCCTTCCGAGTTCAAGAGCACGCGCGTCTCGAAATCCAAGGAGGCGTCGCTGGAGTGGCTTCGCGAGATCGCGGATACTATCAAGAACAAGCTGCTGCCCATGCGCGCGCCCGGCGGCAACATGATCAGCGCCACGCTGGCCGAGCATTATCTCACGGCCGTGACGGCCATCCTCGAGCTCGAAGGGCGCACGCCGGAATCCCTCACGCCGGACGAGGCCTTCGGCATCATCGAGCCCCTGTCCCGGCACGTGCTGCTTTCCATGGAGGTCACCAAGCCGCAGACGGGCATGCGGGACCCGTACGCCAAGGAAGAGCACGATCCCCGCCTCGGCCTTTATTCGCGCGAGTGGACCGCGCCCAATGACGTGATGCCGGCCAAAATCGATACGGCCAACATCGACGAAATGCCGGTGGCGTTTTTCAAAGGGCCTTCTTCGGTTTTCGCGCAGCGGCTTTTTTCGCAGACGCTGAAGCTGGACCGGAAGAAGCTGCAGCAGATCGCGCGGAACCAGACCGATCTCCTGGAAAACGCTTCGAACTCCCCGGTGCGCAAGGTCGGAAGATTTGCCGTGCCCCGGATCGGCGAGGCCGCCGGTTTCCTCACGCTGCTGAATGGAACCATCGCCGCGAAAATCGCGGCGGAATTGCTTTCGCTTCCCGCCGCGAATTTCCAGAGCGGGCTCCGGTTCACGGCGGAAAAACAGCCCATGGCGACGCAGCGGGTCAATGCCGAGGTCAAAAAACTCACGTTCGAGGAGTTCGCGGCGGACATCCAGCGCAGCGCGGCGGGACGCGAGGACGCGTTTTATCCGGCTTTTTACCGCGCCTTGTCGGAAGGATTCGTCAAAGTCAACACGCTGCTGGGCGACGAACGGGAAGGCAGCAACCTGTTTTTCTGGCGCCTGGCGGCCGGCCGTCCGGACGATTTCCCGCTTTACCGGGACATGATGGACAGCCCGCCCAACGTCAATACCAATCCGGACCTGCGCAAGGCGCGCCCCAATCCGGAATCGTACCTGCGCGCGGCCTCGCGCTTTTTACCGTTCCGCGGCTCCAAAGACCGCCTCTTTAAAGCTTATCTCCGGGCGCATGCCGGGGACCGGCAGACGCTGCTGCGCGCAGACCGCCATCCCGACCCTGCGGCCATGGTGGGGCAGCTTGCGGAAACTCTCGACAGCGCCACGCTCTTCCGCGACGGCTTCCTCGACCTGTGGGAGCGCCAGCTGTTTCCGGAGATGCATGCCAATTCGTCCATCACCTCCTCGCGCCTGGCCGACCTGCCGAACGATTTCAGCGACGAAAAGGCCGACGACTTCATGTCGGACAGCATCGTGGAAGTGCCTTTGGAATGGGCGAACCTGGCCAAGACCGATTTCCGGAAATTCGACAGGGCGCGCGGGCAGAAGCTCCTGGAGTTTTATGCCGCGGCCATCCCGCTGATCATGGACCCGCAGCGCCAGGCGCGCTTCGGCGCGACGGCCATGAAAATCTGGAAGGCGCTGAATCCGGACGCGGGATTCCAGGAAGAAGCGGGCGCCATCCAGCGTTTCCTGCCTCAGCCTTCGCAATTCCGGGACGAGGCGCTGGACGCGCTTTTCAACCATCACGACATTCCGAGCGTCAGTGTGCCGCACTCCGCCATCGTGCAGGCGCAGCGGCTGTACTCGTATTACCACAAGCTCGAATACGATGCGGAGCTGACGAATGCGGACGCCCTGTACCAGGCGCTGCAGAGCCTGCTGAGCCCGTCTAGCCGCCAGGATCGCAAGGACCTTTTTCTGTGGATGCTCTCCAGTAAATCTCCGGTGCCTTCCGTGGTGACGGGCGCGCGCGAAAAGTACAACGTTGTCTTCGACGATCTGCCCGAGCACCGGCGGTACGCACCGAAATCGGTGCAGCGGGAAATGGTGCTGAACATGTTGACCGGCGAGAATGGACTTCTGCGGCCGCGCTCGCAGCAGGACGTGGAAACACGGCGCGAATTCCTGGGCTCGCTGTTCGACCATTTCTTCCCCGTGTCGGAAAACCGCCCGCACAAGTCCGGGATTTCCAACGAGGTGCTCGCGCTCGTGCGGCGCATGTTCATCCTTTCCATGGAAGCGCATGACGAAGGCCGCGGCGCCGCGATCATCCAGGACCTGATGGAAATGGAAAACCGCCTCGAATTCATGCCTTTTGGGGAAAGGCTGGCCGTCCTGCTCGGGACGCTCGGGCCGGTCGGCATCAAGATCGGGCAAATTCTCTCCGAAAACGAACGGCTTGTCCCGAACGCGCGGCTTCGCGAACAGCTCGGCCATTTGCGCGGCAATGCTCAGGAGCTGAGCAAAGTCGCGGTCCTGGAAGCGCTGCTTGCCGCGGGCCTGAGCCTCGACCGCATCCGCCTCGGCCGCCGGCTGGGCTCGGCGTCCATGAAACAGGTGCATGCGGGGCAATACCTGGACGACAACGGCGTCTGGCAGGACGTGGTGTTCAAAGTGCTGCGGCCCGCGCTCACACGCACGGTGGAAAGCGACCTGAACGTCGTGGCCGCGGTGCTCGCGGACGCCGAAGTGCTGGCCGGCATCCGGACGCTGATGCCGGAATTTTCTCCGGACGCGATCGTCGCCAAAATCCGCCTCATGATCGAACAGGAAAAGAACCTGGTGCTCGAAGCGGAAAATACGGACAAGCTGGACCGCGCCGTTCGTTCCTATGCCGGGCCGTCGCGTCTCGGGGCTTTTGTGCCGGGAATCCTCGTCCATACCGAAAGCGTGATCGTCGAACAGCGGGTCCAGGGCCTCGAGATGAGCGCCTGGCCGAGCGGAGGATTCTTCGAATCCTGGCGCGTGGGACGCGAGCTGGGCCAGCGCGGCATCGCGCGGGACGCGGCACGCCAAATTCAGAAATTGACGCGCGGGGCCATCGTGAAAGAACTTCGCCGTCGCTTCCTGGACCAGGTTTTCGTGCAGGGCGTTTTTCACGCGGACCCGCACGCGGGCAACATCATGGTCAGCGCGCAGGGGCTTGCGTTTATCGATACCGGATTAATCGGAACGCTGAATCCGGCCCAGCGTGAAGGCGCGAAAGAACTGACCAAGGGCATTCTCCTGCAGGACGAAGACCGCACGCTTGCGGCCGTGCGGGCCATTCTCGCGGCCGAAGGCGCGGCCATGTCCGATCCGGACCGCACGCGCGAGGCCGTGCGCCGCGCGTTCAAAACCCATGGCCGCGATCTCGCGGGCCTCTTGAACAGCCTTGCCGCGATCCTTGCGCGCGAGGGAGGCGACGCAGGCAAAACCGTCGCGGCCTTCCTCAAAGCGTTCACGCAGGGCCTTTGGTTCATGCCGATTTCTCTCGGGACGCTGCGAGACATTGCCGCGGCCACGGGCATGACTTCCGGCGAATTTTACCGGGCGGCATGGTCGACAGGAGTGTCCAATGCCGTCGCGTTTCCCGGCCGCGTGCTTTCGGAAGCCGGGAAAGGCCTGGTCAACGGGTGGCGGGCCGTGCAGGAAAAGGCCGCCGAGATGTTCCAGCAAAGGCGCGGCCTCACGCTGATGCGGCGGACGCAAAGCGGGCTGCGCGGCGTGCTGGGAGTTTTCAGAAAGTCCGCCGAAGAGCCGGCGCCGCAGCTGCTGAAGAACAACATTACGCCCCAGGCGAAACTCTTGCCGGTGCCGGCGGCGGGGCAGACTGTTTTCAAGCCCGCGGCATCGCTCAAAATCCAATATTCCAAGGTCACCCTCGGAGAAGTCGCCGAGGATTTTCCAATTCCTGAGGGCGTGCGCGTGGACCAGCTGCACGATGCCCTGGGTTTGTTTTCGAAATATTATGCGGCGGTTTCTTCCCTGGACGAGAACAGGGAAGGGGCATGGACCGTGCCGTATCCCAGCGAGAATGAGTACAACATGCTGCGTTCTGTCCTTCTCGCGCAGGGCGCGGCGCTCGGCAAGCCGCCTTCCAGCGTCTCCCAGAAACGGTACATGAGCCGGGACATCGTGGCGCGCACCCTGACCGCGAGGCAGCTGGAAAAACTCGGAGGCGCGGAGAACTTGATCCTGGCCGGCTTATTTCGTTTTACCGCGCCCCAGGCCGCGGAAGCCGCGGACCGGCTTACGGACCTCTACCTGAAAGGGCTGGAGTTCGAAGACGCGCTGAACCCGCTCGATTCGCCGGAGGGCACGCCGCCTGAGCCGCGCGCCAGCGCGCTCGAAAACAATTTTACCGTGACGCCGAAGGCTAAACCCAGGGACTGGGCCGACGATGACCGCAAAATCGCGCTTCCCACACGGCCGGCGCAAAACGTCCGGTGGATCCAGCAGAAAGAAGAAGGCGAGGTTCCCGAATTCGCGCTGACGCCGAGCCTTCGCGGCCAGCTCGCGCAGTATGCCGACATGCTGGACCTGCGGCAGCCGGGAACCGCCGTCAACCTGTTCGACCCGGGCACAGGACAGCCGCAATCGGGCATCGTGGCCATCCGCGAAAAGTACAGCCGCGACGAAAACGCGCTCACGATCCGCATCGAAGTCCACCACGAAAGCGGGCAGTCAGTCGTGATGCGTTTCACCGACAAGGGCTATGCCGAATTCATCAAGCAGAACAGCCGCTCGAGGCCCGCGGCTTTCGAGGTCACGCGCTATGCCGCGGCCTCGGCGCGCGCCGAACTGCGGCAGGATGAAGGGCTGTCCGTCCTCACGGACGAAGAAGCAAACCAGAAAGCTCAGCCGCGCCCGCTGGACGCGTCCGAGCTGTCCGTGCGCGATCAGATTCTTGCCATCAGCCGATATTGGGCAGAAAAACTGGGCGTGTCGCTTTTCAGGCAGACCGACTACGACAAGGTCATCAACCGGGACACGCAAAAATTGAGCCGCGTGGCCCTGGCCGGGAACAAAGTGCTGGGATTTATTCTCGTGACGCCGCTCAAAGATGGGCCTTCGATCCATTGGGATGCGTCGGTGAGCGCGAGGCCCTTCGGAGGAACGGCGGTTTACGGATGGAATTTCATGAAACATCCGGCCAATGCCAACGCCCGTTTTGGAAGAGACATGTTCCACGAGCTTGCGAAAAATATCCTGGCCGACAACGCGGTCCTGGACAAGCGTTTCGTGGGAGACGTGGAAGACATCCCGTCCAACCAGCCGCTCCTGGCTTATTATCGAAGGCTCGGTCTTGAGCGCGTGGGGGAAATCGAAGAGGGCGGACGGCGGTTCATCCGCGTGGCCGTGGATGCGGACACGCTGCTTCGCAATACCGCGCCCGTGCGCGCGGAACTCCGGTCGGATTCGGCCGTGCCCGCTCAGGCGCCGGACGTGTCGCAGCGCCTCCCCGAGGCCTTGCGCGGCGTGCCGCTGGCCTTGGATCAGGGCTTCTGGAGCAACTTCCGCGGCGAATCGTGGCTGGCGCAGCTCTTCGAAGGGGATTTGTCATGGATGAAAAGCCCGGGCATCCAGAGGTTCCTCGGCGATCCTGCGCGCGCGACTTACGCGCTGCTGGACGACGGCGAGCGGGATGTTTTCCGGCAGCATGCGGGCGAACTTTATGAACGCATGCAGCGGCTCACGCTCGAGCATTTCGATAACGCCATGGGCTCCGGCGATGAAAATCTTTTTCTTATGCTTCTGGCCACGGGACGCGACACCTTTTTCCTGGAGAACGAACAGCGGGCCGAAGATCTGGACCGCGCCGCCGCGGCTGTAGGACGCGCCTTCCAGGCGGTGCAGGCGCGCCACCCGGGATCGGTCCTTGTCGGCATCGGCGCTTATCCGGCCTGGATCTTGAAGACGCTCGAACTGACCGAGCCGTCGCTCGGCTATGGGATCCGGGAGCTCGCGTTTTCCGGCGACGACGTCCCGTCGCCGGAAGCTTTGGAACAATACGCCTCTTACCTGGACAACGAAGTCCGGCTCGACCTCGAAGCGATCGTGAAGTCGAATGCGAAGATCGTGCTGGCCGACACGGTTCTCCAGGGCCGCGCGGCCAAAGTCATCATCAAAGACGTCTTTGCCAAGATTCTCGCTCGCCGTTCCGGAATGTCCGAGGCCGAGGCGCTGGCCGCACTCAACGGTAAGATCGAGCTGATCAACATCAGCGACGACAGTTTCACGCGACCCGAAGCGCTTCAGTATCTGGAAAGAGAAGGCATCCGCATTCCGTCCACCGTGGTCAATGTCGGGCGCCAGCTGCAGACTTATCTGGACCACAATCCATTTGCCGACCGCCTTGTCCCGTATTACGCCGCCGGCCAATGGCTGAAGCCTCCGGCGAAAGGCGTTTCGATCATGGGATCGGTCATGCAATTTCTCCTGATGGACGTCCTGATCGAAAGAGGACGCGCGGAACTGCGCTCGCAGCAGGCCTCCACGCCCGCGCCCGGCGCCTATTCCAAAGAGTGGTACGCCGCCCAGGGCATTGACTTCCATTCGATCGTGACCTCGCGCGCCAGCGGAAATTATCAGGACCGCCACGGCACGAGGGAAATCAAGGTGGAAGGCATTCCGCACGGCAAAGGCCGCCTGCTGTTCGTGGCCGACGGCTTCGGCGGCAGCGAAAAAGTTTCCGAATGGGTCCGCGACCGTCTCATGAATACCGATATTTTCGAGGAAATGCTGAAGCGCAATCATGGAGATCTGCAGAGGGCGCTCCTGGAACTGATTCTGAATCTGGGGCAGGAAGCCGCCGATGTCGTGGCGCAGCTGGGCATTCCTGACGGAGACAAGGCCCCGGGGTCCACGCTTTCGATCCTCTACCTGCCTTCGGATGAAGCCGCGGCCTATACCGCGGTGCTGGGGGATTCGCCGATCGTGATTCTCGACCAGAACCGCGACCGCATTTTCAGTTCCGTGAAGCAGTCGATGCGGAACGTGCTGACTCACTTCCTGGGCGGCAGCTCGGCCTCGAACCCCAAGCATCATTCGGCCGCCATCGACCGCATCGACATTCCGGACGCGGCCTCTTTCTTCCTGCTGGCAAGCGACGGTATTTATAACCGGGACGAGACATCCTACACCGTCAATCCCGGCACGCCGTCCGAAGCGTCTTATCATGACCTGCTGCAGGCCTCGGGCATGCATTTCGAGACCCAGGATGCTTCCCAGGTTTCCGCGCAGGCCGTGGCCGAGTTCGCGCGCAATACCATCGGAAGCATCGACGATATCTCCGTGCTGATCCACGAAGCGAAATTGCCGGAAGGCCTTGCGCCGCAGGCCCCGGTGCCGGGCGCTCCGACCGCCCGCGAGATTTTCCTGAAATTCGAGGCCCTTAAAAACGAAGCCATGAGCAAGAAGATTTCAAACCTCAAAGCCGAGGCCGAAGAATTGCGGCGCCTCGCCGGCCAGATCCGGGCGCTTGGAGATGAGACCCGGTATAAGGATGCGGCGCGTCTGGTGGAAGTCCGCGCGGCGCTTTTCGAGGCCGGAGAAAAGGACGATCCCGAGGCGGAGGTCCAGGCGCTCTTCCGCGAAGCCCAGATGCTCGGTTCTCCTCTAAGTTTCCTAGAAGAATTCGAAAAAGTCCAGGCGAGCGTTGTCGGCCAGGGAAAGGCCGCAAAAATCGTGAAAGGAATTGAGGACAAAAACGCGGCCATCACCGCGGACACGACCCTCGCGCAGCTCGTCGAGCAGACGGCGGGCTGGATCGTGACGGGAAGTGTCAGCTTCAGCAAGGACCAGCTGGTGCGTCTCCATCAGATCTGGGAGGAGGCTTTCCGGCCCCGGATCAATCTTCCGGAAATGACGCGCCAGCCCGTGGGCGCGGCCGAGGCCGGATACCTTGTCGCGGGGCAGGTCCTGGAAGATGCAGACGGAAACATTTACGTGGTCCGTTCCGTTGTCCCTCGGGCTGACAACACAAAAGCCTATGTCCTCCAAGATTCCCCGATATCAACGAAGAACATCAGCGAGGCCATCGCGGCGACGCAGGGATTTACCGTCATTGTTCCTCCCGGCCAGAAAGTCGACTTGACCGAGTTCGGCAAGCTCGCGCGTGATCTTCTCGGCGGAAAGCAAGCGGAGTCCCAGCGCAATGAGACTTTGGCCGAAGCTCTGGCCCGCGTACAGGCCCGGGACTACTCCGATTTCAAGCTCGGAAAAGGGGCATCGATGGCAAGTGAAACCCAGATCCTGGATCAGTTCGTCGGGCTGATGCAAAAGGCGGGGGAAGTCTTCGTTCAGGGGGACGACGCGAAGTCCGCGGCAGAATTCGAGAAAGTCCTGAGTTTCTTTGAATTCGCCGTCCACCTGTCGGGCATCGAAAATGCCGTCATTCTCGGCAAGCTCCTTACCGCAGTCAAAAAGGTGCCGCCCGCGGAAAAATTCAAGGGGACGTGGAGCCAGCGCCTTTTTGCCGCCATTGCCAACGGCCGTGAGGGGGAGCCGGTCGACTCGCGCGTCGAAAGCTGGCACGAATATCTGGATACCTCCAAGGTCAGGATCATGTTCGAAGGCGCAACCTTTAAAGCCAAGCCCGAGCTCCGGACTTCGAGTCCTGAAGGACAGAAGCAAGCTCGTGCCGAGCTCAGGGCGGAAGAGCCGCACCGGGAAGTGGAAGTGGAGCTCGATTCGGCGGCCTTTATCCAAGAGATGCGCGCGGCCTGGCGCGCGGAAGCGGTCCCTGTGGCGGAGCGTAAACGGCTGACCAGCCTGGCCGAAAGGCTGCGCATCACGGTGAGCGTGCCGCAGAGCCAGACCCAGAATCCCACGCCGGAAGACCTGAAGAAAATGCCCGCGTACATCATCCTGCGGGATCTTTTCAGCCCCATCCTGCCGGAACAACGCGAGGAGGGGAAACCGGTTTCGCGCCTGCTGAACCTGTTGTCCAATGCGCGGAACGAGCCCGGCCTGCCCGAACCGCAGTCGCTGCATTACCGCGTGCGCGAATTCGGGATGGAATATCTCGGCGAGGGCATGCACCGCGTCGTGGACCAGATCGCAGTCACGGAAACCAACGGAAAAACAACGGCCTTTACCGCCAGCTATTATCACGAGGTGAACGGCGACGAAGTCCAGCGCGCGGAAAGCGAACAGGACGACCTCAAGCTGATCTTCAACGAGCCGGCGCTGCAGGGTCTGCGCCCCCACTTCCAGAGGCCGCTGGGCGTTTCGCTCATCATGGGTGAAGAGGAAAACCGCCTGGTCGCCTACAAGCTTTACAAAGAAGGCCGCGCTTACGTGGATCTCTTCGGCCAGTATTTGAGCCCGGCGCAATTCGGCGAAGCGGAAAATGCCGAGGCGCGGCTGCTGCGCGATCTTTTCAGGCAGCTTGGGACGCTGGCCGCTCGGGTTGCCGTGGATTCCCAGGGCGGCTATCTGCCGGACAACCATCTGGGCAACACGGTCGCGAAGGTGAGCGATTTCAAGGCTTCGGGTGTCGCGGTCGTCGACTTCGAAGGCGGGCTGATACGCACGAAAAAATTGGCCCAGCGCGCGGATCTGGTCCTGGAGCCGGTGCTGTCGCTGCGGCGCCGCATGATCATGGCCAAAGCACCCGAATCAGACCGGCAAAAAACGCAGCCGCTCGCGGTCGCTTATATCACCGCGTTCCTGGCGTCGTTCTATGAGGTGAAAGCCGCGGACGTGCAGCCGCTCGTCGAGTCGGCCTATGCCGCCGCGCGCGTGGCTCAAGCCGAAAGCTCCCAGGATTTCGACAAGGCCCTGAAACAGGCCTTCAACACCGTGGACGTCAGGCTTGCCGGGACCCAGCGGCTCAATCAACTGACAGGCCAAAAATCCGAATTGCGCGCGGAGCCTCCCAAGGATACGGGCGTATTCGTAGGCAAAAGCAGGCTCCGCTATGCTCCGGACCGCGCCGCAAAAAACAGCGAGATTCAAACCCCGCAGGAAATCGAGGACGCGCTGCAGGCTTTGCAGGACAGTCTGATCGATCAGGAATACCCGCGGGATTCCGACCTCTCGCGCAACCGGGAGATCCGCGATTACCTGAACCGCCATCAGGGAGGCGTGGCTGAAGTAGCCATTTTCCTCGCGGATATCTACGGCCTTGATGCCGAGGAGACTCAGCTGCTCGGTGTGGCCGCGCTCTTTCACGACATCGGCAAAGTCTTCATGCCTTACAGCACCGTGTTCAGCGAACGGCCGTTCAACACGCTGACGGAAAAAGAAAAAGTCAACCTGGCCGGGGAAATGAGCAATCACGTTCTCGAAGGCGTGCTGATGCTCAACGAGTTCCGCGCGACTCTCGCGAATAAGATCGGACAGGACCGGATGGCGCAAATCATCGACGCCGTGAACGACCACCACGAAAACTGGAACGGCACCGGCTATTTCGAACGTTCCGGCGAGAAAGGCGAGATCAGCCGCTGGGGATCGCTGCTCAGGATCGCGGATACCGTCCAGGCCATGCGCGAGGAGCGCCTGTACCAGACCGAGCAGGACCGCAGCGCCAACCAATATGGGGACGGCCGGTATTATCCGGAATTCATTTTCAAAGTGCTGCTGGGGCCCGCCTACGAAAGGCCGCGTGTCGAGGCGTTTCTCCGGAAAATCGCGCGCGGCGACGACGCGGCCCGCCAGCTTGCCTACGCCCTGCATTTCGAAGGAAAAGAAATCGACCGCTTCATCAAGGCCGCCGCGGCCGCCCTGAACCCCGCCCCTAAGTCCGAATTGCGGCAGGTGGAAGCGGAATCTCCCGCGGGTAAAGTCATGCTTACGCTCGACAACGGCGGCATTCTCGAAAATATCCACCAATTGGGAGTGCAGTACAACGTCGCCGTGGCGTTCGCGGGCGGCACGGCGCGCCGCATGCTGCTCGGCAAAGATCCCCTGACGCGCCATTCGGATGTCGACCTCATGATCATGCCGTCTCCCGGCGATCCTCACGAAGTGGACGACCGTATCAAGCTTTTTCAAAAGGCGTTGTCCGAAAAGTATCCGGACTTGAGTTTCGATATCCTGAATTTTACGAAGGAGCAAAGGTTTTCGCCGCCGTTCAATCGTTTCGTGCAGGAAAGACCCGCGACGCTCGACCGGTTTTATGCGGTCAAAGGGACCCGCGGCTGGTCCGCCGGCGATGAAGCTCGCGGCGCCTACTTTTCCGACCTCCGGGAGGGCCGGCTTCGCTTTGTCGGCGCCACCCCCCGCAACCACTTGAATAATGACACGCTGCTGCGGTTCATGCGCCTCGCGGCGGAATATCCCGAGATGAAGATTGATCCGGATTCGTGGCAGGAAGTGCTGCAATTTGTCGCGGAAACGCATCCGGACAACAAATTTCAGAAGCTGTCTGCATCTCTGGACCAGTTCTTCGGGCGTCTTGACATGGACTTTGTTTCACGCAAAGGCTCTCCGGAATTCAAGACGCTCGTCAAAATCTTCAAGCACGCGCGTTCCCCGCAGGATGCCCTGGATGTTCTCAAGCGGGCGGGAACGCCGGAAAGAAATCTTGCCACCATTTTCGGCCAGTACGTGGACTTGGAGGCTCTGGCCGCCCTGTACCAGAAGGGGATGCCGGACCCGGAGCCGGCGGCCTTCGACCGGATTTTCAAAGGAGATTTCCTGCAGCATCCCTACGCGCGGCCGGGAATAACGTCCAAGGAGTTTGCCGTCTTCAAGAGCGGCGACTTGTTTTCGGGCAAGACAGACGAGAAGTCGCTCCGCGTGAGGCAGGCCCTCGCCGTTTTCCTGGAAAGGGAAACGGGCGCCTGGCTGAAGAAGAGCGACGACCTCCGCGCGGATGAAAGGGCTTTTTACCGGTTTGAATTGACTCTGATCATCAGCGGCCTTCGGGATATGTGGTCAGGGCGCGAAACCCGGTGGCTGCTCAATCTGAAGCCGTATGTTTCCGAGGCCTTCTACCGGCATCTTGAAACTCACACCGGCCAGATCGCGGAAGCCATCGACAAGGAAGTTTATGAAAATCTTCTTGATTATTACATGCGCTCGGGATGGGAAGGCGCGGCGGCGCAGCCGGGACAGCGGCAGGAATTGCGCGCGGGCACGCAGGATTCGCGGCCGCAAAACCTCAAGCAGGCGCAGGCGCTTTTCACCGAGGCCGAGGGAATCGATTTGATGTCGGAGGAAGCCGGGGGACGCGTCGGGCGGCTGAAGGAGATCGTCGCGGAAATGAAGAAGCTCGCGCAGTCGGGCCGGATTCTTGAAATGGGCCGCATCCTCGAAATCCGCGTGGAAGCTTATGACGCGATCGCGGCCCTCGATCTCAACAAGATCGCACGCCTCTATGGAGAAGCCATTCAGCTAGGCGCCAAACAAAGAGTCCTGGATGAGATTTCCTATCAAAACCGGCGGGCTCTGGCCGGCATCAATAAGAAAGAAAGGGCCGAGGAGGCGGCCCAGCCCGCGGTCAAAGCCAAGCCCGCGATCGAAGATCCCGCCGTTTTCCTCGAGGAATGGAATGGCATCCGGGGGCATGCCGCCGAACCCGCGGTGAGTCTTGCGGACCTGGTCGCGGAAATGGACGCCTGGCAGAAAAAAGTGCTCCAGCATCCTCATTTCAAGGACGGCGAAGTGCGCGGCCGCATCGAGACAGAATGGCAGGAAGCGCTGGCCGCCAAAATCAGCCAGCCCGGTTACACGCGTCAGCCGGTGGACGAGACGATTCTGCCGGCGATCCAGCCCCGGGACGTGCTCGTCAATCCGAGCGGCAGGATTTTAATCGTGATGAGCGTGGAAACCCGCAAGAGCGGGCTCATCTTCTTCCTTCGCGACAGCCAGTACAATTTTGACATGACGCAGGCCGCGAAGCTGGCGAGCGGGTACGACCGCATCATTCCGGAGCCGCGCGGCGAATTGCGCGCGCAGGAAGCTCAGAAAGAACCGGCCGAAGGGAAAGCCCCGCAGCCCGCGGCCGTTCCCCGGCAGCAGCAAGCGCCCCGGAACGAATTGAGGCCGGCGGCGCAGGAACAGGACCTGCTGCCGCTTTTCCTGCCGGGGACCGATGTGGCCCAGGTGGTGGGGGAAAAACTGAGGCAGCATTCCGGCATCAAGCAGATCGAAGAGGAATTGTCGGCCAAGGCAGGCCTGGAACGAGACAAGGCGCAGGAACTCGTCGCGGCATTCCTGGCGGAAGTCAATCAGGCCATGACGGTCACGCCCACGCTGGACGAACTGGTGGAAAAAGTTTTCGAAGGCCGCTTCACCAATCGCCTCGAAGCCCTGCTGCGCGAGAAGCGCGACGAAATGGCAAAGACGAGTCCCGCGCGGGCCCTGGACGCGTCCGCGGCGCGCGCCTTGTCCGCGCAGATCGTGCCTCAGCTCGTGGAACGGCTGCGGGGCGTGATCAGCTCCGGGCTCATGGCCGGCGAAGTGCTGGCCGGAGGACGTCCCGGAATTTCGCTTACGGCCGCGACGCCGGAAGTGCGGTTCCTTTTGAACGCGCGAGATCCGGCCTTTTACAACGCGGCTTATCAGGAACTCCGGCGGAAGAATCCGTCGCTGCCCGCGGGCAACCTGGTTTCGGAAACCTTCGGCGCGAACGAGGCGTGGTACCTGTCCGCGGATTATCTCAAGGCGGGCACGGCTGCGGAAGAGGCTTTGGTCAAGCGCGACCTGCAGGAACAGTTCGACGCGCGCGGCGTTCCGCTCACCATTGGCTACACGATCGGCACGCCGCAGGAAAAGATCGCGATCCAGCTCGCCAAGATTTTGTCCAAGGCGCTCGCGGTCGGGCGCCGGTTCGGCGAGACCATGCAGTCGCGCAAGCTGGGTTACGACCTGAAGACCGCGGAAAATCCGCGGCTGCTCATGACCATGGACGAGCATCTGCAGCTGTCGACCCGCGACAATCTGGAAAAGGCCAAGGCCATGGTGGGAAGCGAGGGCTATATCAGCGCCGAGACGCTTTCGCGGAAAGAGTACCTCATGCTCGCGGAGCTGGTCTTCAATTCCGCGTACCTCTACAAGCAGCTGAAAGAAAAGGACGGCTACGCCTTCGGCGTCATGGACGAGGAAGTCTTCAACGGCTTCATGGCCTTCCTCCGGGACCTCGGCAATACCGAAATTGCCCGCGAGCGCGTGAAGGCCGCGGCGTAACCGACGGCGGCTTCCTTGCCGCCGCGAGTTACGTACTCAGCCAACCAGGCTGAGTGCCCAACCCTACGATTACGACATCATCCCCTGAAAAAAATCCACCCAATCACGGCAAGGATCGGCAGCAGGATGGGCAGGCTGAAATTCAAAACGTACGCGAAGAAGCTCGGCGTTTTGACCTTGGCCTGATCGGCCATGGATTTAACCAGGAAATTGGGTCCGTTTCCAATGTACGTCATGGCCCCGAAGAAAACTGAGGCTACGCTGATGGCCTCTATATAGATAGGATGCTGTGCCAGGAGATAAGCCACTTCATGGCCCGCTGTCCCATGAACGGCCGCGCCGCCTTCCGCGGCGAATATCCCGAGCGCCGCGCTGAGAAAATTCAAGTAGGTGGGCGCGTTGTCGAGGACGCTCGAAAGAATGCCGCTTCCCCAATAGAATTGCCCGGGGCTGTGGATGCCGAGCTGGTCCGCGTAGCGTTCCAGCCATTCCAGCGCCGGAATCATGGTGGCAAAAATACCGACGAAAAGAAAGCCGACTTCTTTGATCGGCCCGAAACTGAAATCGTTGCTTTCGTGAATTTGTTTGGAAGTCATCTTGTAGGACAGCGCGGCCGCGGCGAGCATGATCGTCTCGCGCAGGAAAACCGGATGGTTCACGAAAACCGACCCGAGAATCATCAGGAGAAAAAAGACGTTTTGCCCGCCTTCGAATTTCCATTCTTCACCACGGCCCGTTTCCTTCGCCTGGACGTCCCGCGGGGCGCGGGCGAAATTGACGGCATCGAAGACAAAGAACACGGCCAGGAGAATGCCAAGTGCCAGCAGCCAGATCGGCCAGATTGCATTCATGACCCAGAAAAAAGGAACCCCTTTGAGATACCCGAGGAAGAGCGGGGGATCGCCAATGGGGGTGAGCCCGCCGCCCACGTTGCTTACGATAAAAATAAAGAATACGACGTGAAACGCGGTGAGGCGGTATTTATTCATGCGCAGCCAGGGGCGGATCAGCACCATGGAGGCGCCTGTCGTGCCGAGAACGTTCGCCAGGACCGCGCCCACCATCAAAAAAAGCGTGTTGGCCAGCGGGGTGGCTTCGCCTTTGACCCGGATGTGGATGCCTCCGGACACGACAAAGAGCGATCCGATCAGGGAAATGAAACTGAAATATTCATGCGCCGTGTGGAGAAGCGGCGACGGGTTGCGGAGCTGGAAAAGGTAATGCAGCACGACGATCAGACCGAGGCCGCACGAAAGAAAAACAAAGTTCTTTTCCCACCAGTGTTTCTGCGCCAGGGGAAGAATGGCGATGCAGCCGAGAAGGGTAACAAACGGAAGAGCCCAGAGAAGTTCGATAAGCACAAGAACACCTTTGTCGACGAGTTGATGAAAACAGGTGCAAAAACAGGGATGCAGCCGTATTATAGGCAAAACGTCCCGAACGCAAACAACTTTTGCGAGGATCGATGGACTTTCCCCCCTTTCGAACCGCGGCTATCGTGACCTGTCACAACTACGGCGCTTTTCTTCCCGTATGCCTCGAAAGCCTTCTGAGGCAAACCGTTCCTTTTTCCGAAATCATTCTCGTCGATGACGCGTCGTCTGACGACACGGCCGCGGTGGCTTCGAGGTTCGCGGACCGCGTGCGTTATGTCCGTGTGGCGTTCCGGAATCCGGCGCTGGCGCGGCAAAAAGGCTTCGAGGAAAGCACGGCCGAATTCGTCGTCATGATCGACGCCGACGACTGGCTCGTGCCCGAGTTCAACGAAAAGCTGGGCGGCGCGCTGGCCGCGGATCCTTCGCTCGGATTCGCCTACTGCGGGGCGCATTACGCGGACCCGGAAGGCAAGTCGTCGCTTTATCCCGGCCGCGGCGAGTTTCCGCTGCAGCCGTATAACCCGCGCCTCCTGCGCTACCAGAACTACATCCCCAATTGCTCGCTCGTGCGCCGCCAGGCCTGGCTGGGCCAGGACCCGGCGCTTCCGTCCCTGGAGGACTGGGACCACTGGATCCGCATGGAGGCGCGGGGCTGGAAGGGCGCGCTTGTTCCGGAGAAGCTTTTCTATTACCGGCTGCACAACCGCAACCGCTCGCAGGAACGCTACTCCCTGAACTCTTCCGACGACCACTGGCGGGTGCGGGAAAAATATTTTTCCTACGACCTTACGGTGATGTCGTTTTTTGAGCGCCCGGACTACGATGCCGCGGAAGTTTTCATTCGCGGCCTGGAGCGCATGCAAAAGCCCGCCTCAACGCAATGGCTCTGGATCGACAATGCCCGCGACCGGGATTTCCACCACTTCCTCAAAGCGCGAAATCCGGGGACGCTGGTTTTTCCGCATGAGCCGCATTTCAGGTTCGGGAGAAAAGGCCATCGGCCGGGCATCGCGCGTCCCGAACACCGTTCGCGTCTCCTGCGGTTTGCGAGCAATTTCGTGGAAGGCCGTAAAATCCTTCTGATCGACGCCCGTTTCGTTCCCGACCCCGGGGCTCTCACGCAGCTTTTGGAGCATGCCGAGGCCTGGTCCGCGGACCTCCTCTGCGGGTGCTTTCAAAAGGCCGGAAGGGCGGGCGTGTTTCAGGAGGTTTCGCACCAGCCCGGGGAAAAGATCAAGAATTGCCGCGTGGATTCGGAGCGCTGGATGGTCTTTGCCGCGGGGATGGATTTTTTTCTGGCCGACACGCGGCTTTTCATGCAGTTTCCGCTGGCGCTGGAATGGCAGCGTTTTTCTTTCGGGGATTTGCCGGAGAGGACCGGGGCCTGGCTGTGGGAGAAAAACCTGCGCTGTTTCGTCGACGGTTCCGCGGTGGCGCGCGAAATTCCGTCGCTCGCTTTTTCGCGTCTGACCTAGCCCTTATTTTCCAGGCAGAATTCCTGGAACTGCCCGATCGTCTCTTCCGGTGCCCCGTCAATTTTGATCCGGCCGCTGTCCATCCAGATCACGCGCGTGCAATGCCGTGCGATGAATTTCATCTCATGGCTCGCAATGATGACGGTCCTTTCCGAGTCCATGAGGCGGTCAAAATAACCTTCGGCTTTTTTGCGGAAGCTCATGTCCGCCACGGTCGTGGATTCGTCGAAGGCAAGGAAGTCGGCCGCGGTCTGGGCAAAGACCGAAAAGAAAAGCCGCTGTTTCTGCCCCGCGGACAAATCTTTGACCTGCATGTAAAGAAGCTCGCGCAAGCCGGAAAATTCCACGATTTCTTCGATGTGGTTCGTCACTTCCGAGACCAGGATGCCGTGCACGGCGCCAAGCAGGTAAATGTTGTCGAGGACCGGCAGGTAAGGATTGAGCCCCAGGCTGTAATTGAAAAGCACGCTGAGCGGGGAGCGGACCTCGACCGAGCCTGCCGTGGGGTCCAGGATTCCGGCCAGCACGCGCAGCAGCGTAGTTTTGCCGCACCCGTTCTTGCCGATGAGGCCGATCTTTTCCCCGCGCTTCACTTCCAGGGAAACCTCGCGGAGCGCCCAAAGCTCGCGTTTCAGCGGCACGCCGCCGAGGAGCGATTGGCCCAGTCGAAAAAGCGTCTTATGCTGCTGGTAGATCTGGAAGCATTTGCTGACCTTGTCCAGCCGGACCAGAGGTTCGTTCATGACATTTCGACGCCCCGCTTTTCGAACCTCTTGAAGCAGGAATAACCGCTCACAAAGGCGATCGTCATGTAGGCCGCTCCCTGGACCACCGTATACACGCTGAAATAGGGCGCCGCATGCCCGAGCATCAGGCTCTGAAATGCAAGCACCACAGGCGTCAGGGGGTTGAGATTCAGGACCATCAGGCGCGCCCAGGGAGAGAGCATGTCGACCGTATAAAAGGTCGGGGTGATGAAGAGCATCATGGGCCACAGCACGGTCCAGATTTCCATGACATCCCCGGCCAGCGTGCTGAGAATGAGAAAATGCAGGGTGATTCCGAAGACCAGCAGGATGAACCCGATCGCGGTCAGGTAAAAGAGCGGCAGGCTTGTGAGATGCAGGACGCCGAAGGCCAGGCCCGCCACGGCGCAAAGCGAGATCTCGACGGCAAATTTCAGCGCGGGAACGAAAAGCGACGACACGAGCAGGATTTCCGCGGGCACGTGGGAATTCAGCAGGAAGTCCCGGTGCTTCTCGAAAAAGCGCATGCCGTGGGTCATCATGTTGTTGAAAAAAGTGAGGGGGATGATGCCCACCAGGAGATGAAGCGGGAAATCCGGGATGCTTTTCCCGAAGCGCGCCTCAAAAATGCAATAAAGCACCACGAAAGCCGTGAGCGGGCCGATGAAGCTCCAGAGCGCGCCTCCGATGGACTTGTAATCGCTCGTGCGGAAATACATTTTGACCAGCACGCCGAGAAGGTTGAGATTTTTTTTGAAGCGGGGTGAGGCCATTTATTTGATCAGCAGGTTTTTGAGGCCGATGTGGCCGAGAAAACGCAGCGCGTGCAGCGGTTCTCGCAGAATCCCGCCGGCATGGCGCAGGAGCCCCTTTCGTTCGGCAAGGGCCGCGTAAGCGCGCAGCCGCGCGCGGCCGCGGGCAAGGCCGGCCTTGTCCGCGGCCGGTTCGCGTTCCAGGGAATCGTAGAGCCGGGAAAGGAACTGCTGCAACGCCTGGAAAGTGCTTTGGGTGAAAGGGCCGAAGTTGGCGCTTTTTTCGTGGATACGCCAGCGCACGAGCGGCTCCGGAAGAAAGAAGAAGGCGCCGCGCGGGGCCAGATGCGCCAGCGTCCACCAGTCGTAAAAAAGTTCGCGCGGCGCGGCTTCCGGGATTTCCGCGAGCAGGCGGCGGCGCGTCACAAAATTGGAAAAGGTGGCCACGGGATTGCGGCGGAGCAAAAAGGGCAGCGCGGAAAACGGACGGCGCCGCGGTGTTTCCGCGGCCGTCAGCCAGCGGTAGGTGTTCCAGAAAAAGGCGCCGCGCGCGTGGCCGAAAGGCCGGTAGCCGGAATAGACCGCGGAAACCGCGGGAAAGTCCCTGAGAGCGCGGATTTTTTTTTCGAGATTCTCCGGTTCCCACGCATCGTCGGCCTCGAGAAAAGCCGTGAATTCTCCGCGGGCATGAGCGAGCGCAAGACGGTAGGACGCCGCGAGTCCCTGATTGGCGCGGCCGGGATGAGTGAGCAGGCGGATTTTTCCGGGAAAGCGGGCCCGCCAGGATTCCAGGATTTCGACCGAGCCGTCCCGCGAGCCGTCATCCACGGCAAGAAGTTCGAAGTCCCGGAACGTTTGGGCCATGACCGATGCAAGAGCCTCGGGAAGCCAGCGCGCGTAATTGAAACTGGGCATGAGCACGCTGACCGCGACGGACGCAGAAGCCGAGCTGTTTTCCGGAGTCATGGGCCGGATTATAACGATTTCTCCATGCGGCCACCACAGGTTTTGTGGCGGAAAAACCGGGCAAAGGCGGATGTAAAATCGCGCCGGATATGATATAACTAGGCATTTCCCATTCAACGGACCGTCAATTTTTTTCAGGATTTTCTTGGACGAGACCCGGAATATTTCTAGGAATAAAACCGCTGTTTTAGCGGGAGCCGTCTGCCTGGTGCTGGCGGCTTTTATTGTTTTTGGAAGGTCGGTTCAGTACGACTTCGTGAACTGGGACGATGATCTCTACGTGACGCGCAACGCTTCGATACGGGAGCTGAACGTCCGCAATCTCGAAGACTGGTTCGTCCATCCTTACGTCTCCCTCTACGTGCCGCTGCCCATGCTGAGCTATGCCTTGAACTACAAGGCCGCGGGGCTGGACCCTTCCGCGTATCATGTGACCAACGTCATCCTTCACGCGGCGAACGGTGTCCTGGTTTTTCTGCTTTACCTGGCCTTTTTCCGCGACGCGCCTCTGTCTTTCCTCGGCGCTCTGGCGTTCGTATGCCATCCCGCGCAGGTCGAAACCGTGGCCTGGATCTCGCAGAGGAAAAGTTTGCTTTGCGCTTTTTTTCTGATCCTCGGCGTGCTGTTCTACAACCAGGGCGCGGCGGCGGAACGCGACCGCAAACGCACGGCGCTTGCCTGCGTCTTTTTCGTGCTGGCATTGCTGTCGAAAGCCACGGCCGTGATCGTGCCGCTCTTGCTGCTGGCCTACGATTATTTTTACCGGGGAACGGTGGGCAAGCGCAAAGGCCTTCTGCTTTCGCTTTTTCTCCTCGTGCCGGCCACGGCCATGGTTTTTTTCACGCTGGCGCTTTATCCGGAGGTGCTCGCGAAGTTCCACGGCACCCACGTCGTCGATTATGTGCTGGGGCAGGGGAAGACCCTTTTGTTTTACGCCAAGCACGCGGTCCTGCCCTGGCCGCAGGACCTTGTCTACGAAGGATTGACCGAGATCGGGCCGGGCGTGAAGGAGAGGCTGGGGCTTGCGCTGCTGGGCACTGTGGTTACGGGCCTCCTCTTCGCCGCGAGCTGGCGCAAAGAACGCTACGGATTCTGGCTGGCCTGGACGCTTCTCTTCCTGCTGCCGGTAGTTAATGTTTTCCGCGTGCCCGTTTCCGACCGGCATTTGTACCTGCCGCTCGTCGGCTTTATCGGGACGCTGCTCTGGCTTTTTTCGCGCTGGAAAAAAACCGGCATCCTTTTTTTGACGGCCTGGACGGCCGGACTGATCCTGCTTTCCTGGCATCGGCTTCCGGTCTGGCAAAACAGCGAGACCTTGTGGAACAGCGTGACTTCCAGGCGCGGCATGATGTTTGTCGCCAGAATGCAGCTTGCGGGGTATTATGAGGACCGGGGGGATCTGGAAAAGGCGTCCCGCGGGTATTGGGACATCATCGCGATCCAGCCCCAGCTGCCTTACCCGTACCTGAATCTTTATAATCTGTACACGCAGCACGGCCAAAAGGCCAATGCGGCCACGGTCGCGGAATTTTATGCGCAAAACTATTCGCAGCATTTTCCTCTTCCGGAACTTTACGAAAAGCTCGTGCGTTCGAAAAATGAGCCCGGCCGCGTCCGGGAACTGGTGCATCAAGTGATCGAAGACCACGACGACGGCAAAATGCAGGAAGATTACTGGGAAGAATTCCAGTCGCAAAGGCCCCTATGAGCACGCCCAAAGCCCTTATCCTCGGGGCCGGACCCGCGGGACTTTCCGCGGCGCACGAGCTTTCCAATCACGGCGTGTCCTGTCACGTGGTGGACCGGCACACCCAGGTGGGAGGCCTTTGCCGCACGCTGGACTTCGAGGGATACCGCTTCGACATCGGGGGGCACCGCTTTTTGTCGCGCAGCGTCGAGGTGAATGACCTGTGGAAGAACGTCCTCGGCCAGGAACTGCTCACCAAGTCCCGCAAGTCGCGCATTTATTTCCGCGGGCAGTTTTACGATTATCCGCTGCATCCTTGGAAGACACTGCAAAAACTCGGACCGGTCGAGGCCGCGCGCTGCATCGCGAGCTACCTGGGCGCCCAGTTATCCGGCGGCACGGATTCCGGCTCGTTTGAAAACTGGATGATCCGGCGTTTCGGGCGCCGCTTGTACGAGAATTTTTTCAAGTCCTACACGGAAAAAGTATGGGGCATCCCATGCTCCCGCTTGTCCAGCGATTGGGCCGCGCAGCGCATCCAGGAGTTGTCGCTTCAAAAGGCCATCCACCAGGCTTTTTTTTCCGACCGCGAACGGAAAATCAAGACGCTGAGCGACAGGTTTTACTACCCGCGGCTTGGGCCCGGCCAATTCTGCGAGAGGCTGAAGGCCATCTGCGAGACGAAGCACGTGAATTTCCATCTGGAACGCGAAATCGCGGAAGTCCAGACCCAGGGGCGGCGCGTCCGTTCGGTCATCTCCGCATCCGGCGGGCGGAAGGAAAACCATGAGGCCGATTACTTCCTATCCAGCATCCCGCTGCCAGTGCTGGTGGAAAAACTAAGCCCGCGTCCGCCGAAGGAAATCCTGGAGGCTGCCGCGTCGCTTTCGTTCCGCAGCTTCATTTCGGTGAACCTGATTTTCAACTCGCCCGATCTCTTCGACGATCACTGGATCTACGTGCATTCCCCGGACGTCAAGGCGGGGCGCGTGCAGAATTATAAAAATTGGAGCCGGGAAATGGTGCCGGACGACCAAACGACTTCGCTCGGCGTGGAATATTTCGTGTTCGAGGGAGACGAACTCTGGAATAAATCCGACGAAGCCTTGATCCGTTTTGCCGCGGACGAACTGGCTGTCCTCGGCCTCGCGGACAAGAGCCGGCTCGTCAAAGGTTTCGTCGCTAAAATTCCGAAGGCTTATCCGGTTTACGGTCCCGGCTACAAGAATTCGGTCCGCATCCTCAGGGATTACCTGGCCGGATTCGAAAACCTGCAGGTCATGGGGCGGGCGGGCCTTTTCCGCTACAACAACAGCGACCATGCCATCCTGACAGGGCTTTTCGCGGCGCGCAACGTCCTCGGCGAAGGCCACGACCTTTGGACCGTGGATCCTGACCGCCACTTCGTCGCGGCCCTGGATTAATTTTTTTGAGCTATGGCGAACACCGGACAATTCAGCGTGATCATTCCCGCGCGCAACAGCGGCCGGACTCTCGGCCGCGTGCTGGAAGCGGTTTGCGCCTCCTCGCTTCTGCCCGCGGAAGTGATCGTCGTCGACGACGGCTCGACCGACAACACGGCGGAGATCGCAAGAAACTTTTCCTGCCGCGTGGTCCCCGTTGCGCTGGGCCGGGGCCCCATGCAGCCGCGCTTTAAGGGCGCGGCGGCCGCGCTTTTTCCCTTGCTCGTCTTCCTGGATTCGGACGTTTGCGTCAAACCCGACACGTTCGGGAAACTCACGGCGCATTTCTCGGACCCCGGCATTCATGCCGTGACCGGCCTTCTTGCCGCGCAGGCGCCTGTCCGCCGTTTTGCCAGCCATTACAAAAACGAATACATGAATTTCATTTTCCGGAAGAAGCCCCGCGAATCGGATTTTCTCTACGGGTCGCTGTGGGCGGTGCGGCAGCGCGACCTCATCATCTTCGAGCCGGTGAGCGAACCCTTCGGCAGCCTGGTTTCCGATACGGAAATGGGGATGCGCCTGAGGGCCTCGGGGAAGCGCGTGCTGCTCGACGCGGGCCTGGAAGTGGAGCATTTGAAAGAGTACGGCATTGCCGGCCTCCTCAAAAATGATTTCGTGATTCCGTTCATGTTCGCCCGCATTTTTCTGCGGTACGGCAGGCAAAGCGATTGGACCCGCAAAAGGGGATTCTCGCATGCGTCGCTGGCCCAGACCGCGGCCACGGCCCTGGCCTTTTTCTCGCTTACGGGCCTCACGGCGTTTGCCTTTTCCGGACGTTTTTTTTTCCTGACGGGTTCTCTTCTCCTGGGCGCGGCCTTTTTCGCGTACTGGCGTTCTTTTCTCGCGCGTCTTTTTAAAACGCGCGGCGTGGTGTTCGGCCTCAAGGCCGCGCTGCTCGAGCCGTTCGATGCCGCGGCCATGTTCTGCGGATTGTGCTCGGGGTTTGTTTATTCGGTGTTCCGCCCGCATCGAGAGCCCTCGTCCCGGCTCGCCGTGGCGGCGGCATGAAGCCGGCGGCGTCCAGCGCGGGAACGCTGCGGAAAATTTTTTTGACCCCCATTCCCATTCCTCCTCCGTTGAAGCGCGCCTTCTGGGCCGCGGCCTTCGTGGTGCTCTACATCAAGATTTTCTTTGTCAGCGGCTCGATGCCGGCCCGCGCGGAACTCGAATCGTCCTGGCATCTTGCCCTGGAATATGCGGCCCTCCACGGCATCCCGCACGGCTCCTGGATCCTCCACAGTTTCGGACCTCTGGGCTATCTGGCCTCGGATTCCAGCATGGCAGTCTTTGCGCCGGCGCGCGTGCTGTTTGCCTGGTGCTGGACCTTCCTGATCTGCACGGCCATTTTCGAGATCGGCCGTTTGACCGGACCGAGGATCAAGCTGCTGCTCATTCTGGCCGCGTTTTTTATCTTCAACCAGGTGAACGCCTACGATCATGAGATCCAGCCGTTGACGCTTGTCCTTTACGGCGTTTACCGGGTCCTGGAACCCGGCGCGTCGTCGTGGCTGAAAGAAGCGCTTCTTGCCGCGGTCATCGGCATCCTCATCTGCATGAAGTTCTCGTTTTTTATGTTCGGGACGGGCCTGCTGGCCGTTCTGGTCCTCGTCCGTCTGGCGGAGCGCGATTTCGGCGGGGCCGCGCGCCTTGCGTTCTTGTTTGCGGCCGCGCTTGCAGGGGTATGGATGTTGTCCGGACAAAGGCTGCAGGATCTCGCGCCGTGGATCACGGACAATATGGACTTCAGCGCCGGGTATCTCTCGTCCGCAGGGATGAAAGGAAATCCGCTGGTTCTGCGTCTGTGTCTTGCCGCGGCCGGGCTTTTCGGCGCGCTCCTTTTGATGCTTGCAGGCCGCCTCCGGCCGGGTCCGCGCGCGCGGGGCTTCCTTGTGGTTCTGGCCGGGCTTATGGTGTGGAAATGGAAGCATGGCTTTGTCCGGGCGGATTTGCACACGCTCTATTTTTCCAGGATGATGCTGACTGCGGCGAGCCTTTTGTATCTTCCTTATTTTTATCCGCGTCTCGAGGAAAGAGCGGCAAAATTCTTTCACCATGCGGTGTACGTGGGCATCGTGGGACTTTGCCTGGCGGCGGGGCATCTCCAATTGCCCTACCGTTTCCTCCCCGTACGGGACAATGTCGTCGCGCCGTTTCTCTGGAAGCTCGACATGTTTTCGCGGAGCGTGACCGGAAAGAAGATGGATTCGTTCGGAAGAACAGAATGCCTGTCCGTGGAAGACTGCACCCTGCCCGAAATCCGGAAAAGGGTGGGCACCGAAACGATCAACGCGATGAATTACGACCAATCGCTTCTCATCATGAACGCATTGAATTACCGGCCCAGCCCCATGGTGCAAAGCTTTGACACATTGACGCCCAAGACCCTGGCGCGTGACCTCGAATTTTACCGCGGGCCGCTGGCGCCGCGGTTCGTGGCGCTGCACGTTTCCACGCTCGACGGCCGCCTGCCCTCGGAAGACGATGCCCTTGTGCTGCCTTATCTTTTCCAGCATTATGTCCCCGTGCTGCGGGAATCGAAATTCCTGCTTTTTGAAAAGTCCGGCGGTCCGGATACGGCCTGGCCCGCGACGGAAACGCTCCTCAAAACCCGGGTCACGTTCCGGCAAATCCTTGATTTGACGGCATGGAACGGCAGGCCTTTGTGGATCAAGGCGCGCTTCAAGAGGAGTCCGCGGGGCAAATTGAGGCTTTGGGCTTTCCGCGCGGTCCCGCCTCAGATCTGCGTGAAATCAGGCAGCTCCGCGTATCTTCTTTACCGGCTGGTGCCGGGCATTTCGTCTGAGGGGTTTCTTCTGAATCCCATGCTCGAGACGAACAAAGACGCGGCGAACCTCATCCATCCGGAGAGGTGGAAAAAAGCGGACAAGATTTATTTCGAGGCCATGGGCGGGGAACGCGACTTCGAGCCGGAAATCGAAGTGGAAATCGACGCCTTGAAAGAGGGCTGGATCAACGAGGCTGAGTGGCGCCGTGCGGAGGAAGTGCGGCAGCGGCGGACGCTGGAAAAAGTTTTCGGCCCGGGGCCTTTGCAAGTCGAAGCCGCGCGGCCTTTGGAAGAAGGGGAGCTATGGGACTATCCAGCGGTTCTGGCGTTTCCGCCCACGACGATCAGGGTACCGGTTCCCTCAGGCATGCATTTTCTCGAAGGCGGATTCGGCATGATGAAAGAATCGTATAGGGGAGGCAATGCCTCCGACGGCGTGAGGTTTATCGTCGAAGTCGAAGACGGGGCCGGCAAATGCAGGCGGGTGCTGGACCGCATCATCAACCCTCACGCTTTTACGGCGGCGCGATGGCAAAGTCATTACCTGGTCAAGCTCGACCCTGCGGTGGACAAAAATATCGTTCTGAAGACTGATCCTGGTCCCGCAGGCAATTCCAAGGCGGACTTTGCGGTCTGGACCAAGATGAAATTCAAATCCGACGTCCCTAAAAGGTGGCAATATCTCTATGTCTGAGATGGAAAAAGGGAAGGCATGGACTCCTCCAGGCGGCACCGTCCAGGTTTCCGACCTGCGGCGGGCCTCGCGCGCCGGCACCATGGCGGTTTGCACGGTGGCGTCCAAAAATTATCTCGCCTACCTGCGCGTCTTCAGCAGGAGTTTCCGGCACCATCATCCGGACATCCCCATCTACGTGCTGCTGACCGACCAGATCGAGGGGTGCTTCAACCCCGCCGAAGAACCGTTTGAAATGATTCCCCTTCAGGCCTTGGACAATATCCCGGATCCCTGGACTTTCTTTTTCAAATATTCCGCGCTCGAGCTGAACACGGCGGTGAAGCCCTATTTCTTCGAAACCCTTTTCCGCCGTTACGGCCTTCAAAAACTCATTTTTTGCGATCCGGACATGGTCTTTTACTCCTCCATGGATGAGGCCTGGCAGGCCCTGGAAGACCATCCTTTGCTTCTGACGCCGCATATCACGGTTCCCTATGGAGATACGTCTTATCCAGGGGAGTTGGAAATCAGCCGGGCAGGCCTCTTTAACCTGGGATTTCTGGGGCTTTCTAATTCATCCAAAACAATGGATTTTTTGGGATGGTGGCAACATAAGCTCTACGATCAATGTTATATGGACCCCACCCAAGGCCTTTTTGTAGACCAAAAGTGGGCTGGCTTTGCCATGGTGTTGGTCGAGGGCACCCAAATTCTCCGGAACCCTTCCTATAATATGGCTTATTGGAACCTCCACCAGACCCAGCATCAAATGGACTTCCGGGGCGGGCGGCTTTTCTGGCAGGGGAAACCTGCCGTGTCCTTCCATTTCAGCGGGTTTGACCCTTTGAAGCCCGGCCCCATTTCCCGGCATCAGAACCGCTTCCACCTCAACGATGTGCCTCAGCTCCGGCCTTTGTTCGAGGATTATGCGGCGCGCCTGTGCGAAGCCGGGTATGCCGAGTCCAGCGCCTGGCCCTATGCCTTCGGCTATTTCGAAAACAACGTGCGCATCCCTCAGGAAGCCCGGAGCCTTTACCGGGACCTCGGACCCAAGGCCGCGGTTTTTGGAAATCCTTTCCGGACCGGCCCGGGAAGTTTTTTCGAATACCTGAACGAATCCGCCGAAGGAAGAAAACCTTCCAAGCCAGGGATGACGCGTTTGGTCCAAAAAATTTACGCGTCCCGAAACGATGTGCGCGAAGCTTTTCCCGAAGCCGGGGAACGCCCCGGGGGCGGTTTTTTTTCCTGGCTCAGGGATGCCGGAGCGCGGGAACACGGGCTCGACGGCGCGTTTGTGGAAGCGGCCGTGGGCGGGTACCGACCGTCGTGGGGCGAGCGCGTCCGCGCGTTTTTCAAAACGCGCCTGACGAAGAAGCAGATTTTTATTTTCCTATGGACCGCAAAACGCGATGCGCTGCAACTTGTCCGTGATGCGGCCGACGCGGCCGCGCGCCGCATCCAGGCGCGCCGGATGGAATGCCTGCCTTTCGGCGCCAATCTTGCCGGCTATTTCCAGGGTGTTTTCAGCACGGCCGAAATCACGCGCTCGTCGGTCGAAGCGCTGAAGGCCGCGGGCATTCCGCATGTCCTCACCAACGTCTCCGAAGCCCGCCATAATCATGGGGACAGGACCCTCAGCCATTTCCAGGCGTCCAACCCGTACCGGTTCAACCTGGTTTTCGCGAACGCGGACATGGCCACGCATTTCTGGCGGGGGAGGCCCGTCCAATTTTCCGCGGCGCGGACCAACATCGCGCTTTGGTTCTGGGAGCTTCCGCGTTTTCCGGCCCGGTGGAGCCGGAGTTTCGATTATTATCAGGAGATCTGGACGCCGACCACGTTTTGCCTGGAAAGTATTTCGCGCGCGTCCGCTGTTCCCGTTTTGAAAATGCCCACGCCTGTCATCATGGAAAAACAGCCGGACCAGCGTGAAGCCTTTGGCTTTTCGCGCGGGGACTTTGTTTTTTTGTTCTGCTTTGATTTTCTGAGCGTGCTCGAGCGCAAAAATCCTTCGGCGCTGATCCGCGCGTTCCGGCTCGCGTTTGGAGACCGTCCCGGGATCCACCTGCTGATCAAAACGATCAATTCCCATCATGAACCGGAGAAAATGCGCCGCCTTCAGGACGAAGCCCGCGGAGGGCGCATCCGCCTGCTGGACGCGCATCTGGCCAAGGCGGAACTGAGCAAGCTCATGAATTCCTGCGATGCCTATGCCGCGCTTCACCGCTCGGAAGGCTTTGGGCAGGCGATCGCCGAGGCCATGCTGCTCGAAAAGCCCGTGATCGCAACCGGCTACTCCGGCAACATGGAGTTCATGACGCGCGAGAACAGTTTCCCGGTGCGCTATGCGTTGACGCCGATCCCCCAGGATTATGATCCCTACGAGAAAGGCCAGGTCTGGGCCGATCCGGACGAGGCTCATGCCGCGGAGCTCATGCGCCAGGTCCATGAAGACAGGGGGCTTGCCGCGCAAAAAGCGGAAAGGGCAGCCCTCGAGATCCGCCGCGCCATGAGCCCGGAGGCCTGCGGCCGGGCCATGAAAGAAAGACTGCTCGAGTTGTCCCGCTCCTCATCCCCCCAAAAGAAACGGCCGATAAACTAGTCTGAAAAATTGCCGGGACGCCTTTAAACTTCCTGGAACACCGTCTATACTTTTGTAAGGTATGGGAGTTTTTTCAGTCTTTTTTCAAACATCCTCATAGCTTACCGTTTACGGTAAAGGACTGTCGGGAGAATCGATGAGCGAACCTACGGAATCCGGCGTCAAGGTTCCATCCATCGCCGTGTCCGCCGAAAAAATCACAGTGCTGGCCATCGAGGATGACCCGACCTACGTCGAGCTTCTGAAAAAGTTCCTTTCCCCGCTTCAGCGGCCCGCTTACGAAATCGATCATGTGTCCACGCTGGCCCAGGCCATGGAAGTCCTGGCCAAGGGCGGGCATGACGTGATTCTCGCGGACCTGATGCTTCCCGACAGCGAAGGCGTCGCAACCTTCGAAAAAATCCACGAAAAATTTCCGAGCAAGCCCATCATCGTCGTCACCGGCATGGCCGAGGACGAAGTCGCGCTCGAGGTGATGCGCAAGGGCGCGCAGGACTTCATGACCAAAAGCGCGCTCAATACCAAGCTGCTCGCGCGCGCGATCCCTTACGCGATCGAGCGCAAGAAAGCGCAGCACGACGCCTTCCTCGTCAACGAAAAATACCGCACGATTTTCGAGAACTCCGCCGTGGCCATCATGATGGCCGACCCGCAGGAGCGGATCATCTCCTGGAACAAGTTCACGGAAAACTTTTTAAAGATGACGCCAAAGGACCTTTGCCTGAAGCCGGTCAGCTCGCTGTATTCGGAAATGGAATGGCGCCGCATCCGCTCGTACAACATCCGCGAAAAAGGCGTGCAGCACACGCTCGAGACGCAGGTCATGCGCAAGGACGGCGTGGTCCTGGACGTAGACATTTCGATCAGCGTGCTCAAAGACGAAAACGGCAAGATTACCGGATCGATCGGCATCCTGAAGGACATCTCCGAGCGCAAGCGCGCCGCGCGCGACATCCAGCGCGCTGAGGAAAAATACCGCACGATTTTCGAAAACTCCGCGGTCGCCATCACCGTGACCGACGAGGAGGAACGCATCGTGTCCTGGAACAAATTCGCCGAGGATTTCCTGGGCATGACGTACGAGGACCTGTACCTGCGCCCCGTGGGCTCGCTTTATCCCGAAGAAGAATGGACGAAGATGCGTTCTTACGACATCCGCCGCAAAGGCATGCAGCACGTCGTCGAGACCCGTGTCTTCCGCAAGGACGGAAGCCTGCTCGACGTGGACATCTCGATCCGCGTGCTCAAAGACGCGCACGGCAAGATCACCGGTTCCATCGGCATCATGAAAGACATCACCGAACGCAAAAAGCTTCAGCACCTCAAAGACGAATTTGTCAGCACCGTCAGCCACGAACTGCGCACGCCGCTTTCCATCGTGCGCGAATCCATTGCGCAGGCCGCTGAGGGGATCCTGGGCCCGACCACGCCGGAACAGCAGAAAGTCTTCCGCATGTCCGTGGCAAGCGTGGACCGGCTGACGCGCATCATCAACGACCTCTTGGACGTCTCGAAAATCGAGGCCCAAAAGCTGACGCTGTACAAAGAGCGTTTCGACCTGCTGGATGCGCTGCAAATCCTGAAAGCCGAATTCTCGGGCCGCGTGCGGGAGAAAAACCTGAAGCTGGACATTTATGCGCCCACGGAAAAACTCGAGGTCTATGCCGACAAAGACCGCGTGATCCAGATTTTCACCAACCTGATCAGCAACGCGGTCAAATTCACGGACCAGGGGCAGATCACGATTTCGTGCCAGGACGCGGGCGGACTCGCGGAATGCTCGGTCACGGATACCGGATGCGGCATTCCGGAAGAATATCTTCCCAAAATCTTTTCCCGGTTCGAGCAGTTCGGCGCTCCTAAGAGCGGCATCGAAAAAGGCACCGGCCTCGGGCTTTCGATCTGCAAAGGCATCGTTCAGCTCCATGGCGGCGAAATCCGCGTCGAGCCGAACAATCCTCAGGGCACCCGCGTCATCTTCACGCTTCCTCGCTGATCCGGGAAATCTTCCGGTTGCGGCCTTTCTTGCGATCCCGTACACTGTCCGCATGACGTCCGGCACAAAACCCAACCGTCTCATTCGTGAAAAAAGTCCGTATCTTCTCCAGCACGCCATGAATCCCGTGGATTGGTATCCGTGGGGGGAAGAGGCTTTTGAAAAAGCGCGCCGCGAGCAAAAGCCGGTTTTTCTTTCCATCGGCTATTCCACCTGCCACTGGTGCCATGTCATGGAAGAAGAATCTTTTTCCGATCCCGCGGTCGCGCAGATCCTGAACAGTGCGTTTGTGCCCGTGAAGGTCGACCGCGAAGAGCGGCCCGACGTGGACCATGTTTACATGGATGCGGTCATGGCCATGACCGGTTCCGGCGGCTGGCCGCTCAATCTTTTTCTCACGCCCGAACTCAAGCCCTTTTACGGCGGCACTTATTTCCCGCCGCGCGATGCCTACGGCCGGCCGGGTTTTGGCACGATTCTCCTCGCCCTCGAGGAAAAATGGAAAACCGAGCGCGAGGGCATTGAAAATGCCGGCCAGGGTCTGGTTCAGGCGCTGCAGGCCCATGCCGCGGGCGAAGGCGCGGAAAGACAGGCGCTCGCCCCGGGGCTTCTGGACCGCGCCGCGGGAGAAATGCAGGAGCGCTTTGACGACGAAAATGGGGGATTCGGCGAGGCCCCGAAATTTCCGTCCAGCCATGGACTTTCCTTCCTTCTTTATTATGGAAAGAACACGGGGCAGACCGTGCCGCTGCGCATGGTGGAAAGGACACTCGCGGCCATGGCGCGCGGCGGGATATGGGACGCTTTAGGCGGCGGCTTCCACCGTTATTCCACCGACGAACGCTGGCATGTGCCGCATTTTGAAAAGATGCTTTACGACCAGGCGCTGCTCAGCCGCACTTACACCGAAGCCTTCCAGGTCACGTCCAAACCGCTGTACCGCGACGTCGCCATGAAGATTTTCGATTACGTTCTGCGCGATCTCCGTTCGCCTGAAGGGGGATTTTATTCCGCAGAGGATGCGGACAGCGTTCCCGGCGTCGAGCCGGGAAGGTCTTCGCAGTCCCGGCCCGACGGGGACCGGGGCAGCCTGCCTGCTGCCGATGCGACGAAAAAAGTCGAAGGCGCTTTTTATGCGTGGAAGGCGGCGGAACTGAGCAGCCTTCTCACGGAAGAGGAGATGAACCTATTTGCCGCGGCTTACGGCGTGGAAGACAAAGGCAATGTCTCGCATGATCCGTTCGGCGAATTTGCCGGAAAGAACGTGCTTTATCAGAGCGCGCTCGAAGAGGGGCTGGCGCAGGACACGGGCAAAACAAGAGAGGAAGTGAAAGAAATTCTGGAACGCGCATCGGCTAAGCTGTTCGCGGCGCGCGCGAAACGGCCGCGTCCGCACCTCGACGACAAGATCCTCATGGATTGGAACGGCCTCATGGCCGCGGGTTTTGCCTATGCGGCGCGGGTTTTCAAAGACAGCCGCCTCGAAAAAGCGGCACGGGAATCCGTGGACTTCATCCGGACGCGCCTGCGGCAAAAAGACGGGCGCTACCTCCACCGCTGGCGGGAAGGCGAGGCCGCGGTGCCGGCCTTTCTCGACGATTATGCGTTTTTCATCCACGCTCTCTATGAATTGTACGAGACTACGTTCGACGCCGCTTATTTAAAAGAGGCGCTGCATGTGGCCGAAGACATGATCCGCCTTTTCGTCGATCCGGACAAAGGTGGATTTTTTTTCACGGGCCGCGACGCGGAACCGCTATTTTCCCGTCCAAAGCCGGCTTACGACGGCGCGATCCCGTCGGGCAATTCCATGGCCATCTGGGTCCTGGCCAGGCTCGGCAATCTGACGCTGCGCCAGGATTTGCGCGACGCCGCGTCCAAGGCGCTGGAAGCCTTGTCCTGGCAGATCAGCGCGCGGCCTTCGGTTTATCCCGTGTCGCTCTGCGGCCTGGACATCCTCATGGGGAACGCCGAGGAAATCGTCATCGCGTCCTCCAGTGAAGAAGAGGCCCGGGCCTGGGCGGACGAAGCCGCGAAGATCCTCGCGCCGGGCCGCGCCATTGCCCTGAGCACGGGAGAAAAAAATGCCGAAGAATGCATTCCTTTCCTTCAGCAGCAGGTGCCGCTGCAAGGCAAGACCACGGCGTACTTTTGCCGGAACGGCGCTTGCCGCCAGCCGGTCCAATCCCGCGACGAATTCCTGAAACTTCTGCAGGAGCCCCGCTAGAACATGGACGGGCGCATGATGGAATTCGTGATGCTCCTCGAAAAGTTTTTGCCGTGGGCGCTTGTCCTTTTGGGGGCTTATCTTGTCCTGGGGCGCGTGTCGCCGGAGCTGGCGCCGCAAAAAAAATGGATGCTGCGCAGTGCGGGCGTGCTGCTGATTTTCGCGGGAATCGCCGGCCCCTGGCTCGGCGGGAAAAAAGCCGGCGTCGAATGGATGCCGTACAAGCCCGGCATTCTCGAGCAGGCCGCGGCCGAAGGGAAGCCCGTGATCCTTGATTTTGCCGCGGCATGGTGCGAGCCCTGCCATGATCTCGACCGCTACACCTACACGCATCCGCAGGTCGTGGCCGCTCTGGCGCCGCTCAACCGGATCAGGGCCGACATGACGGACATGGAAAAGCCCGAGAACATCGAGCTGACGCTGAAGTATCACATCGAAGGGCTTCCGACGCTGCTTTTTCTGGACGGCGGGGGAAATGAAATCGAAGGCAGCCGCGTCATGGGCTTCATCGGGCCGCTGGAGCTGGTCATGCACGTGAAGTCGCTCGCGGCCAAGGCCGGCGCGTCTTCGCAGTCCGGCGCGGCAAAGCCGGCTCAGTAGACTTTTTTACTTCCGGTTTCGTTAAATCCTTTGAAGAGGCGCAGGCACTCGGAACGCATGAAGGGGCCGATGATCTGGATCCGGCTCTTTCCGAGTGACTTGATCTGGCGATTGGAAAGCCTGAGCTCGTTGAACCCGATGCTTTTCGCGTCCGCGATCGTGGCGCCGTAAAAAATCCGCGACACCCGCGCCCAATGGAGCGCGCTGAAGCACATGGGGCAAGGCTCGCACGTGGAATAAATGTCGCAGCCCGTGAGGTCGATCTGCTTTAATTTTTCGCAGGCCTTGCGGAGAGCGTGGACTTCGGCATGGGCGGTGATGTCCGTGCTTTTCCAGACCACGTTGTGCTCGCAGGCAATGACTTTGTCGTCTTTGACGATGCAGGCGCCGAAAGGCGTCTGTCCTTTGCGGATGCCTTCGCGGGCTTTTTCCATGGCCAGGCGCATGAACTTTTTTTGCATAAAGTCGTTTCCTCGCTGGGAAAGGTATCCCGTGTGTCCCGCCTTGTCAAGCGGAGGAAAAGGAAGAAATCCGGCCGGCTGCGGTTTTTTATTGAAGGAATCCGCGCTTTGACCGTCAATTAACGGTATTGTTGTGTCCTGCGGTACAATAGAGCATTGAGAATTCCAACCTCGAGGAGGAAGCATGAAATCGTTTGCGATCGTATTGGCTCTTGTTTTTTCCGCAACCGGCGCCCTTGCGCCCGCTGCGCTGGCTGTAGGCGAGGAAGCCGGCGGCGTTCTCGACGTCCAAAATAAGTTTTGCCCTGTAGATCACAAGCCCGTGGACCAGGAGCATTCCGTGGTTTACGACGGCAAACTGTACCATGTCTGTTCGGCCCGCTGCGAATCCAAGTTCAATAAGGATCCCAAGACGTATGCGGCGAAAGTCATTCTGCCTTCTCCGGGCGGCCAGCCGGGCGTGAATGCGGACTCTGCGCAGGAAGCTAAGAAGCTTACCGAAGGTCAATAAACCCTCAATGAAATGAGGGGGTTGGCATGATGTATGCCTTTAGAAAGGGGTGCGGAAAGCTTGGCGGTTAAAACCGCTTTCCGCCCCACAAAAAGGTCGTTTCTTTGACTTTTTTGTTACAAATTCAAGGAGGCCGTCATGCAGAAGATTTACAAGAGCATCGAGAGCCGTATCCGTCTTTGGGTTTTTGAAGAAGAGCGCCGTATCCTGAGCTCCCTCAAAACCCCGCAGAAAAACGTGCAAACTGCCCGCGTTATGAAGGCCGCTTAACGGCCTTTCAAAACCTGGTTTTTGCTTGGGATTCTCGTTAAACGCGGATACAATGCTCCCGTTTCGAAGTCGTATCAACCCGCTTGACCCGTCAATAGAGATAGGAGACCGCTGTGAAAACGAAGACCAGGATCCTCGCAGGGGTGGTAGGCCTGTGCGCCCTTGCTCTCGCCGGATGCGCTTCCAGCAAAGAACCGCAAACCATCGACGTTGCCGACCGCATTGCCCAGGCCCGCGCGAATTATCATAATCCCGCGGTGAGCGCCGGACCGACGGCGACCGGATATTCCGGCTCGAGAAAAGCCTACATCAAGTAACTCCGATTTTCCTTCCTGACGCCCGGCCCGGATATTCCTTCGGGCCGGGTTTTTTTCCCAAAAAAGCCTCGACTGAACCCCGCCCTCCGCGTTGCAAGCGGCCATGCAGAACGCCAAGGAAAGTAGATCAGCACGCGGCCCCGAGTGCGCCGGATTTTTCACACGGGCCAGGCCGGGGGGGCCGGCGGGCAGATGACCGCTTTTATTTCGGCCTTGGCCGCAATTATGCTAGTCTGGACGGGGTTTTCCATGACGTGGCGCCGTTTTTTCAAACGGGCCGCCCGAAAACGCTTTCAACGATCAAGACCTGATTTCATATCCTAAAGGAGGATAGTATGCTTCAGCTCTTTCAAAAAGGCGGGCCCGTCATGTGGCCGCTGCTCACGGCTTCGCTGATTGCCACGACACTCGTCATCGAAAGAATTATTTTCATGACGCGGGCCAGGTTCCGCGAAAATCCCGCTCTCAGGAGGAAGATCTTCTTCCTTGTGGAGTCCGGCGATATCGAGCAGGCCAAGGCCGTCGCCGAGAAATCGCAGGACCCCGTCGTGCGCATGATGCTCGACGGCCTGCGCAACAAGGAACACCTGCAGACCGCGCTGATGACGTCCGCTTCCGCGGAGCTGAAAAAATATTCGCGAGGCATCACGGTCCTGGACACGATCATCACGCTGGCTCCGCTGCTCGGCCTGCTCGGCACCGTGACCGGCATGATCGGCGCCTTCGGCATGCTCGGCGGGCAGGAACTGGGCGCGCCTTCGGCCATCACGGGCGGCATCGCGGAAGCGCTGATCGCCACGGCCTTCGGTCTCGGCATCGCGATCACGTCGCTCATCCCGTTCAACTGGCTGAACGCCAGCGTTGATGAATTGCGGCACCAGATGGAGCAGTCGGGCTCGGCTCTCGAAGTGCTGATCTCAAAACTGGAGAAGGAATACTATGAAACTTCAGCAAACGTCCGTTAGGCGCAGGGCCAGGATCGAGATCATCCCGCTGATCGACATCATCTTTTTCCTTCTCGCCACCTTCGTCATGGTTTCGCTGTCCATGATCAAGAACGACGGGATTTCCGTGAAGCTTCCCAAGGCCGCGACGGCGACGGCGCAGGAGCGCGATCTTTCCGCCACGATCACGGTCAAGGAAAACGGGGAGCTCTATCTCAATAAAGAAAAAATAACGGCCGAGAACCTGCTTGGGCGTCTTACGGAAATGAAAGCCAAGGAGCCTGAAACCCGTGTCTTCGTGAACGGCGACGAGCTTTCTTATTTTGGCGACGTCGTCACGGTGCTCGACAAGATCCGCCAGGCCGGCATCGACAAGATCGGCATTCAAACGCAAGGCGTGAAAAACGCGCCGGCCGCGCAGGTCCCGGCCCCGCCGGACGCGGTGACCGAGGTCCCGTGATCGAAACCGAGAAGCCTTCCTTTATTAAAGCGCTTCCCAAGGACTGGCTTGCCAGCGGCTCGCTGGCGCTGCTGGTGCATGTCCTTCTTTTTTTCGGAAGCGGCTTTGCTTTCGTGAAGGCGCCGGAGTTCGGCGTGGAGGCGGCCTCCGGCGGCATTGAAGTGAGCCTGATCGCGGCCCTGCCCGCGTCGTCCGATGCCGCAGCCGTAAGACCGCAGTCCGAGCCTGAAAAAGACGAGGCCGGTGAAACCGTGCCCAAGTCCGAAGAGCCGAAGTCTCAGAAAAAAACCATCCCCGCCGAAAAAGAGGAAAACAAGACGCCCGGCCTTGTCAATGAGACGCCGTTTGTCGGCGACGGCAGTTCGGCCGTTCCGGGCCAAAGCCGGACCACGTTTTATTCCCCCGGCGGCGGAAGCACGGAAGAAAAGGCGAGTTATCTCAAGAATCCGCCGCCGCCTTATCCGCAGAGCGCCGTGGACCGCGGGGAGGAAGGCCTTGTCCTCCTGAGCGTTCTCGTGGACAAAAGCGGCCGGCCGCAATCGGTCGAGCTCAAACAGAGTTCGGGATCCGAGCTCCTGGACGAGTCCGCCTTGAAAACGGTCCGGCGCTGGAAGTTTCATCCTGCCCGCATGGGCATGATGAAGGTCGAATCCCGTGTCGACATTCCGATCCGTTTCGTGCTGGAAGAAGAACTCAAGCGGCATTCGCGCTGATCCCTCCGGTTTTTTCGCGTGTAAAATCCCTGTAACCCGGTTGAAGGAATGCCGAAAATTCATTAATCTATGAAATCTTCCCCACGGCTTGCGGAAAGAAGGATTAAACCTTGGGCGGTTTTCGCGCGTCTTAAGAGTAGAAAGGTGCGCTTTTATCTATGAAAGGCATAAAGACAGGGCCGTGGGGTTTGATTGCGCTGCTGGGGCTTGCGGGCTGCCTGAGCGTGCGCCTGCCCAAGGCGCAAATCCGCCCGCTGGAAAGTGAAAAAGTCGTGGGCTGGCAGGGGATGGTAGGCGAAGCGCTAGAAAACAATCCGGACCTGGACTCGGCCCGTTTTGCGTTGGAATCGCGCGCGCGCGCCCGGGACATCGCTTTCGGCGATTATCTGCCGTCGGTTTCCGGGAACCTGGACAAGGGCCGTGCCCGTTCCTCGGGTTCTCCGGCGCATGACAGCCTGAGCCTGTCCGTCGAAGCGGACCAGGCGCTTTTCACGGGTTTCGAAACGACGGGCAATTTTATCAGCGCGCGCAAAGATCTGGAAGCCGCGCGCTTTGATTACCAGGACACGAGCGCGAATGTGCGCTTCCGGCTGAGGTCCGCCTACATCGAGCTTCTGAGGCTGAAAGACCTGCTCGATGTGAGCAAGAGGATCGAACAGCGGCGGCGCAATAACGCGGAGCTGATCCAGCTGCGCTACGAAGCCGGGCGTGAGCATCTGGGTTCGTTGATGCGCGCCAAGGCCATTGCCGAACGCGCCGCGTTTGTCGTGAGGCAAACCGACCGGCGCATCGAAACGCAGTCACTGCGCCTCGAACGCGAAATGGGCGGGGAGTTCGAATTGCCGCTGCAGGTCGAAGGCACGCTGGACACGATGGTCCCCGTCATCTCCGGCCTGAAGCCCGATCCCGCGGAGCTGGCGGAAGAAACGCCCGCCGTGCAAAGGGCCATGAAAACCGCGGAATCGTTCAAGGCGCTTGTCCTATCCTCGCAGGGCGAGCTTTGGCCGCATGTCGACGGTTCGTACGATTATGAGGACAGCGGCACGCGCGCTTCGGATTTGAAGAGCGGTTCGTTTCTGGGGCTGCGCGCGAGCGTCCCTTTTTTCAACGGCGGCAAGAACGTGAACGGCATCCGCCGGGCCGAGGCCAATTACCGGGCCGCCCGCGAGGACGCCCGCAGCGTCCGGGACGAAACCCTGACGCAGCTCGCGGAAGCCTGGGCGCAGCTGACCGATGCCGTGGAATTCGTGGAAGTGCAGAAAAATTTTCTCGAGGCCGCGCGCAAGCGTTCGGAGATCGTGCGTTCGGAATACACGGCCGGCCTCGTGAACTTCCAGGATTTTGACATTGCCGAGCAGGACCTGGCCGATTCGGAAAACAATTACGTCGAAAGCCTGGCCGCGGTTCTTTCGCGGGAAGCCTCGTGGCAGTTGGCCCGCGGCGCCACTTTGGAGGATGCAGCGCGTGAAATTTAATCTTCGTTCCGGAAAAATGTTGGAGACTCTTTTCACGGCCGGCCTGGCCGCCGCGCTGGCGATGGGAACCGGCTGTTCCAAGTCCGGGTCCTCGCTCGAAGTGATCCGCATGGTCAAAACTCGAAAAGGCGACATGAACGTGACCGCGGCGGCCACCGGTGAAGTGAAACCGTACAACCGCGTGGAGATCAAGCCGCCGATCGCGGGCCGTGTCGAGGAGGTGCTCGTCAAGGAAGGCGACTCGGTCACACAGGGACAGGTGCTTGCCTGGATGAGTTCGACCGAAAGGGCCGCGCTTCTGGACGCAGCGCGCTCGCGCGGTCCCGAGGAATACCAGAAGTGGCTGAATTCCTACAAGCCCGCGCCTCTCCTCGCTCCGCTCGACGGCAAAATCATCGTGCGCGCGGTCGAGCCCGGGCAAACTGTGACGCCGACCGATCCCATTGTCGTGATTTCAGACCGCCTCATCATCAAGGCGCTGGTCGACGAAACAGATCTGGCGCAGATCACGCTCGGCCAGAAAACCCAAATCCATCTGGATGCGTACCCGGACAAAATCATCGACGGCAAAGTCGATCACATCAGCTACGAGAGCCAGCTTGTCAACAACGTGAATGTCTACGACATCGACATCCTTCCGGATGAAATTCCGCCGGCTTTTCGCAGCGGCATGACCGCGAACGTGACGTTTCTGGTTTCCGAACATCCCGATGTCCTGCTGCTTCCTTCCGAAGCGATCGTGGAATGGCCGCGCAAGGTCAAGCGCCCCGAAGGTGCGCAATTTGCCGTGTATAAAAAAGATTTCGGGCGCCTCACACCCGTGCCCGTACAGATCGGCGCAAGCGACGGACGCATGACGGAAATCACGAGCGGGCTGAAGCCGGGACAGGAAGTGGCGATCACCCGCAAGAAACAGTCCCAGACCGGCTCCGCATTTTCGCCCATGGGCGGCGGGCGGCAGGGCGGTGGCGGCGGATCCGGATCCCGCGGCCGCTCATGAAGCTGCTCGAAGCCGAAAATCTCACCAAAACCTACCGCATCGGCGAAATCGAAATCCGCGCGCTTCAGGGCGTCTCGCTCTCGATCGAAGAAGGCGAATTCGTGGCGCTCATGGGGCCGTCGGGCTCGGGCAAGTCCACGCTCATGCACCTCCTCGGCTTCCTGGATTCGCCGGACAGCGGGCGGCTCAGCCTGGCGGGCAAGGATGTAAGCAAACTCGCGGAAGACGAAGCGGCCTTCCTGCGAAACCGGCTCGTGGGTTTTGTCTTCCAGCAGTTCAACCTGATGTCGCGCTCCACGGCGCTCGAAAACGTCGCATTGCCGCTCCTTTATTCCGGCAACCGGGAGAAGGAAGAAGAAACGGCCGGGCATCTGCTCCAGCGCGTCGGGCTGGGAGATCGTGTGGGCCACCGGCCCAACGAGCTTTCCGGCGGCCAGCAGCAGCGCGTGGCCATTGCGCGCGCGCTCGTCAACAAGCCGCTTCTCATCCTTGCCGACGAACCCACGGGCAATCTCGATTCCAATTCGGGCCGCGAGATCATGGGCATTTTTAACGAGCTGCACGAGAAAGGCATGACGCTTGTTCTCGTCACGCATGACGAAAACGTAGGGCAGCAGGCCGAACGCATCATCCGCATGCAGGACGGCAAAGTGGTCAGCGACGAGCGCAAGGCCAAACCGCGTTCGGCATCCTCGGGTTTGGGAGCGGTTTCGTTTGAAAAGGGAAGAGGCCCGCGGTATCCGGTCAAAGAATTCCAGGAACATTTGCGCCAGGCGCTGCGCATGATCCAGTCGAACAAGATGCGTTCCTTTCTCTCCATGCTGGGCGTTCTCATCGGCGTGGCCTGCGTCATTACCATGCTGGCTCTAGGCCGCGGCGCGAGGGAATCAATCACGGAACAGCTTTCACGGCTCGGCTCCAATCTTCTTTCCGTGCGCCCGGGCTCCGCGAAAGTCCGCGGCATTTCAAGCGACGCCACCGCCACGCGCTTCACCTTCGAAGACGCGCGCGCGATCAAGGAAAGCGTGGGATCGGTCAAAGCCGTCGTGCCGCAGGTCTCGGGTTCCGCCCAGATGGTGAACGGCGACAGGAACTGGACAACGCGCGTGACGGGCGTGACGGCCGAGTACGTGGCGCTGCGTAACCAGGAGCCCATCATGGGAAGGTCGTTCACCGAAGAGGAAGATTCGTCGCGCCAGCGCGTGGTGCTGCTCGGGCAGACCGTCATGCGGGAACTTTTCGGACGGGAGAATCCCGTGGGCCAGTCCGTGAAGATCAACCGCATCAATTTCCAGGTCATCGGCGTTTTGCCGTCGCAGGGCTCGAACAGCTTCCGCGATCAGGACGACGTGGTCATGATGCCGCTGATGACCGCCATGAAGCGTGTGCTCGGCAAAGAATACCTGGACCAGATTGACGTGGAGATCACCGACGCCGATCAAATTCCCGTGGCCGAGGACGAGATTAAAAGGCTCATCATCCGCAGGCAGCGCCTTCCGCCGGAGCGACAGGACAGCTTCAACGTGCGCAATTACGCGGACGTGCAGGCCGCGCTTTCCAGTACGACGCAGACTTTTTCAATCCTGCTCGGATCGGTCGCGGCCATTTCGCTTGTCGTGGGCGGCATCGGGATCATGAACATCATGCTGGTGTCGGTGAAGGAGCGCACACGCGAGATCGGCTTGCGCAAGGCGATCGGAGCCACGCCGCGCAACATCCTGGAGCAATTTCTGGTCGAGGCCGTGACGATCACGTTTATCGGCGGAGGCGCGGGCATCGCGCTTGCGGTTTTCGTTTCCTGGCTGATTTCCACGATCGTCCACTGGCGGACCGCGATCACGCTCGGATCGCTGCTTCTCGCCTTCGGATTTTCCGCATTCGTGGGAATTATCTTCGGACTTTGGCCGGCCAAGCAGGCTTCCGAACTCGAGCCCATCCAGTCCCTGCGCTACGAATAGAGGTGAACCGGCCTCTCATTATTTGGCGAGCCGGTAATAGACTTCGGCCTTGAGCCTGGGGAAAAAACGGCTTTTGGCCGGAGAAGGGGATTCGGAAATGACGAGCAGCTGGCTTGTCAGCCAGACCAGTGCTTTGTGGAATTCTTCGATGTCGTCGATCGCAGCGTGCTTTTGAAGGGCCTCGGCCGCGAGAGGCGATTGCCCCTTGAGAGCCCTGTAAATCTTGCCCGCATTCACACCGGTGGTGCCGGAGTCCTGCGGTTCATGGCTCAGCCGGAATTTTCTTTTAAGACTTCGGGTCCTGTTTTCCATAGCGGAAGAAAAGATACTTTTCTTTGACCTCTTTCAGCCATTGAATGAGGCGTTCGATTTCCTTCAAATCCTCCGGGTCCGCCGGCGCCTGAAAAACGCAAACCGTCCTGTGGCGTTTCTGCTTGGCGTGCCGTTTGCTCTCGATGACCGTCGCCTTCATTTTGACCGAACGCGTTTCCGTGTAGTTGTAAGAAAAGCGAAGAGTCAGATCCAGGACGGTATTTTTTTTGAACTGCTGGAAGGCGGCGAAACGGATGCTGTCGACGGAAATGTCCAGGCCTTCGCCGTCTCCGGACTTGCCCGTGGACGGGTCCAGAAAATCGACGTAAAGCGTTTCGAAAGTACGCGTTCTTTCGTAACGTTCGGGAGTTTGAAACCACCGGAGGACGGTGCGAACCAGCTTATTCATGGCTTATAGTAACGGAACGGGACGGCGTTTTCTGAATGGGTGCGGCTTTGCCCGTCTTTTTTGACTTGATTTCGGGAAAACGGTGGGCTATCTTCGATTCGTCCAATCAACGGCCTGAGCTCCGAATCTCAAGTTCGGAGGGTTTTCTCGGTGCCGGACTCAAAGGAGTCCGGCGCGGCCCCCCGCGATTCCAGGCCCCAAGCCAATCAATGGGACTGCGGTCATGACGACTCCCATCCGGGAAATCAGCGAACCCCAGGCATGCGCCATCGCGCTCGAAGCTGTCGGATATCCTGCCGAAGAAAAAGAACGCGTTTACGCCGTCCATGAAGGGACCACCGAGGATACCCGTTTCGGAACCGAAACCGTGGAGCTGGACGAAGGGGAATCCGATTTCTGCTGGATCGTGGCGCTCCGCCCGCTGGAAGAGCGGGGCTATTCTCCCGACGGCCCGGAGTACGTCATCTGGATCGATTCCAGGACCGGCAACATCTTGAAAGTCCTCCGCAAAAAAACCGCGCGTTACGATCTCGAAGATCCCCAGGGGCGCGAAGACGGGGACAGGTAGCGCAGTCCCGAATCACAAGTGCGGTAATGCTGTAGTTCAATTTCTCTCCGGCCGATAATCCTACCCATGGAATTCGAAAGAAAAACGCCTTTGTCCCGGATCTTTTTCGGCTTCCGTGTCCGCCGGCTCGGGGCCCTGCTTTGCCTGTCTTCGCTTTCCGGCTGCGTCATGTCCCGCCCGCAGTCGGAATTCCTGACCATGAAAACCGCCATGACGCCGGGCCAATATTTCGCGCAGGAATACGTCGTTCCCAACAAAGATCTTTCCCCCTATCACAAAGTGCAGGTGAAACTCGTCGGGCTGAAATACCTGGATCCTGAAATCAATTACAACTGGCAGGAGATCCGCACGCTGCGCGATCATTTCCAGGGAATCCTGGAAACAAAACTCACGGAAGGCTATCTGCTTCTCGACCGCGAAGCGGACACAGACGCGGAAACGATCGTCATCGAACCCATGCTTGTCTTTCTTTCGCCCGCGCAGCGGTATGTCAAAGTCGACGGCAGGCGCCATGGCACCGCGGGCATTCCCATGGCGACCGGCATGGCCGCTTTCGAAGCCAAGATCCTCGACGGGCGCACAGGACATCTTCTGGCCGAAGTTTCCGAACAGCAGAACGACGGCGGCAACCTGAAGGCCGTCACCTACGATGCCTTCAAGCGGTACGCGAACACCGAAGCGGTTTTCCGCAAATGGTCCGACCAGATGCTGCGCATGCTCCGGTCGCTGACGGGCGACAGGCCTTTCCACGAAGATTTCGGTTCCGACATGTCCGGACTTCTTATCCAGGACGTGCAGGCCATCCAGGAAATCCATAAAACCTGGCGCGAAAAGGAATTGGCCGGGAAATCGCAGGAACTGCTGGACCTGTGCGCGGACGACGTCACCTGGATTCCGCCTCAGGCCGCGCCGATTCTGGGCAAGGCCCAGGTCGCGGAGCATCTCCGGGAAACAACTCCCGAAGTTTCCAGCATCATGGTGACCGACCGCGCGATCCGCGGCGGCGGTTCGGTCGCTTATCTGACCAGCCATTATTCCAAGGTATTCCGTCCGCCGGGCGCGGTCCTGTCGCAGACCGTCATGGGCGAAAATCTCTGGGTGCTCCGCAAATTTCCGGGCCAGGGCTGGAAAGTCGTCGTCGTCAGCTGGAATCAGGTCCCTGTCGAACTGGCCTGAATAAAAGATTGACGCGCCCGTCCACGAAGTATTAAATAACCCGGAGGGTCGCCATGAAAAAAATCCTATTTGTCTTTGCCTTCATTCTTCTTCTTTCTCCCGCTGCTTTTTCCGCGGAAAAAACGGACGGCTCCATCGGCGAGACCGCGGGCAAGGCCGTCGCCGAGATGAAAGACCGACTGGACGAGTCGTATAAGACCGCCCAGGAAAAGTCGGAGACCGCCAAAAAAGACCTGGAAGTCATGAGACAGCAGATGCAGTCCGCGCTTGACGACTTCAACAAGCAGGCCGCGAAAACGCTTGCGGATCTGAACACCCAGATCAATTCCATCCGCGGCACCATGGAAGCCGAAATCAAGAAGTTCAACGACACGCTCGCGGCGGCGGAGGCCGAAAAAAAGGCGGCGTCGCCCGCGCCCTCGGTCCAGCCCTGACGCGATGCGGGCTTCTCCGGATGCCAGGCGCGCGCATGATTACGAATTCTCCAGCCGTTGGGAAATTTCCGCGCCCGTGGAAATTCTTTACCGCCTCCTTGAAGATCCCGCCGGATATCCGGAGTGGTGGAAAGGCGTCCGGCTGCGCGTCCAAGTGACCGAGCCGGGGCGGCCGGACGGCGTGGGCAAGACGGCCTCTTTTGAAATGCGGGGCTTTTTCCCTTATACTTTGAAATGGCAGCTGCGCTGCGTCGAAGCCGTGAAGCCCTTCCGCATCCTTTCGGAATCCACGGGGGATTTGGAGGGAACCGGGCTTTGGCTCCTGGAGCCGCGGGGCAGGATAACGGTGGTGCGTTTCCAATGGAACGTCCGGGCCGTGAAACCTTTGCTTCGATACGGCTCCTTTTGGTTCCGGCCTTTATTCATTGCCAATCACGACCGCGTCATGGCGTTGTGCGGGCAAGGGTTGGAAAAGGCCGCGGCGCTTGCCCCTAACATATGACCGCGCTGAAACACTCGATACGCCCTGAAGAGGCCTTGAGGTCGCTTTACGGCAAGACTTCGGTGGAACTCGGCATGTCGGAAAAACGCCGGGACGAAGTCATTGCCGCGGCTATTTTCACCTGTTTCCGCAACCAGGAATTCGGAACGCGCTTTCATCTCCCGCCGGATTACAAGAACAGCAATCTCACCGAAGACGCCCAAGGCATCGACATGGCCGTGACGGATACCAGCGGCCGCAAGAAAAATCTCCAGATCAAAGGCATCCACATCCAGCGCTCCATCGAACGCCGCCGTCTTCACAAGACCCGCGGAGGCGCGATCATTCTCGGCCGCAAGACACAGCGCCAGATGCGCCGCGACTCTGAGGAGCTGACGCGCATCATGAAAGGGGAGCTTAATAAGATCGTGCAGGATTACAGCGGGATCATCTTGCTCATCCACGTGATCGCGGATCTTGCCACGCAAACCAGCCTCGACATCGCCATCAAGCAAAGCCAGAGCATCGTGCAGCACCTGAAATCCAAAGAAGTCTGGTTCCTGCGCAACATTCCCGTCCGCGTTCTTGCCGGCCAAAAGACCCTTCTTTCGTGCTATTGCTACAAGATCATCCGGGTGGCGCCGGACCGGCAGACGTATGTGTTTACCTTTGCCGTTTGAGCGGGGAAATGGGGAAAATAAAAAGCCCTCCGGGAAGCTCCGGAGGGCTTTTTAACGAAAAGGAGCCTTTGAGAACAAAGGCTTGAGTGGGCGCACAGTTTACCATAGCCCCCCGCATTTCCCAAGTTCAAAATCCCGGCCGGATAATTTTTTATGGCTAACCCTAAGTCAAACTGTTACAATGATTTAAATAAAAATTCCACGGGTGAAGAGCTCCTATGAGTGATTTCAACGGAAGGACCGTTGTCGCTTTCGAAAGCCGTCTGGCGGAGATCATGTCGGAATCTATCCGGCGCCACGGAGGTCATCCCCTGGTTGCCCCTTCCATGCAGGAAATCCCTCTCGAGAAAAACCCCGAAATTCTGGCTTTCGGCGAGAAATTAATGGCCGGGGAGATCGACGTGGTCGTGCTGCTCACTGGAGTCGGGGTCAGGATCATGATGCGCCTTTTGGAAAGCCATTCCCCGCGCGAAGCGCTGGTGAAGGCTTTTTCCCGGGCGACCACGGTGGCCCGCGGACCGAAGCCCGTGCGGGCGCTTTCGGAATTCGGCATTCCCGTCACCCTGAACGTTCCGGAGCCGAACACCTGGCGGGAAATCCTGGAAGTCCTGGATACAAGCAAGCGCAGCCTGGATTTGAAAGGGAAGACCGTGGCCATCCAGGAATACGGAGAATCCAACGAGGCTTTGATTGACGGGCTCAAGAAAAGAGGCGCGCGCGTGATCCAGGTCCCGGTTTACCGCTGGGCCTTTCCCGACGATACGCGGCCGCTCGAAAGCGCGATCGCCGAAATCATCGGAGGAAAAGCCGCGCTGGTTTTTTTTACGAGCGCCATGCAGGTTCGCCACGTGCTGCGCCTGGCCACGGAAAAGGGATTGGACTCGGCGCTCATGGCCGCGCTCAAACAAACGGTGATCGCTTCCATCGGCCCGACTTGCTCGGAAACCCTCCGTGAGTACGGCCTCCCGGTCGACTTCGAGCCCACGCATCCAAAAATGGGCCATCTCGTGGCCGAATCCGCGCGCCAGCTCCCGCACCTTCTCGAAGAAAAAGCGCAAGCGCCGCAATTTCAGCTGGAAAAGCGCGGCGCGGACCCCGCGGACGGGAAGCGTAAACGCGAGCAAAGTCTTTTTCTGAAGGCCTGCCGCCGCGAACCTACGGACGTGACGCCCATATGGCTCATGCGCCAAGCCGGACGTTACATGAAGGAATACCGGCGCATCCGCGACCGCGTCGGATTTCTCGAGCTTTGTAAAAACAAAGAGCTTTGCGCCCAGGTGGCGATCGAGGCGCAGGAAAAGATCAAGGCCGATGCCGCCATTCTTTTTTCCGATATCCTTCTGATCGTGGAGCCGCTGGGCTTTGGTTTGGAATATGCGCAGGGCGACGGGCCGGTCATTTCCGGCGGCCTTTCGTCACGCGCTCACGTGGATAAAATCCCGGAAGCGGATCCCCGCGATTCCCTGGCGTATGTCATGGACGCGGTGAAGCTCACGCGTGCCTGCCTCAAGCCCGAAATTCCGCTGCTTGGATTTTCCGCCGCGCCTTTTACCCTGGCGGCTTACATTCTCGAAGGCGGGAGCTCCAAACTTTTTCTGCAGACGAAAAAATTCATGGCCCGCGACGCCGGCGCATGGCATGCGCTCATGGAAAAAATGTCGCGGCTGCTGGGACGTTACCTGAACGCGCAAATCGAAGCCGGCGCCGACGCCGTACAGATTTTCGACAGCTGGGTCGGCTGCCTCAGCCCTTCGGATTACCGTGAATTCGTGCTGCCGCACACGCAGCGACTGATCCGCAGCGTGACGCCGGGCGTGCCCGTCGTTCATTTCGGCACGGGGACCGCTCCTTTTCTCGAACATCTCCGCGAAGCGGGCGGCGACGTCATCGGCGTGGATTTTCACGTTGAGCTGGACCACGCCTGGACGCGGCTCGGTCATGACGTGGGCATTCAAGGCAATCTGGACCCCGCGGCGCTTTTTGGACCGCGGGAAGTGCTGCAGGAAAAAGCGCGCCGCATCCTCGACCAGGCGGGCGGCCGCCCCGGGCACATTTTCAATCTCGGACACGGCGTGCTGCCCGGAACGCCGGTCGATAACGTGATCGCGCTGATCGATTTTGTTCATAACGCCAGCGCAAAGGCCCGCACGGGCCAGGCGAGGACCTGATGAAGAAAAGAAAAGTAGTCGTCATCGGCGGCGGCATTTCCGGTCTTGCTGCCGCGCACCGGCTTTTGGAGGCGAATCGCGAAGCGGAACTGGGACTTGAAGTCGTCCTGCTGGAACGAGGCTCGCGGCTCGGCGGTGTCATCTCATCGATGCGGGAAGAGTCCTTCGTCATGGAGGGCGGGGCGGACGCCTTCCTTACGGAAAAACCTTGGGCGCTGGATTTGTGCCGCAGACTGGGACTGGAAAATGAATTGATCGGGACCCATTCCGCGAATCGCCGCAGTTTCATCCTCCAGGACGGACGCCTGAAAAAAATCCCTGCCGGATTCTATCTGATGGCTCCGGTCGACGCGCTGCGGTTTGTCGCTTCGGACCTGCTGTCTTGGCCCGGTAAGGTGCGCATGCTGTCCGAATTTTTTATCCCGCCGCGCCGCGCTCGTGCCGATGAAAGCGTGGCGTCCTTCGCGCGGCGGCGTTTCGGCCGTGAGGCATTCGAAAAAATCGTGGAACCCATGGCCGCGGGAATTTATTCCGCCGACGCCGAACAGCTGAGCATGGCCGCGGCCTTTCCTAAATTTGCCGCCCTGGAGCAGCAAGACGGAAGCGTTTTAAAGGGGCTGCGCCGCATGCGCGCCGATGGCGCCGTGAGCGCGGCTTCGGGACCCCGTTACGGGCTTTTTGTAACCCCGCGCACGGGCATGGAGCGTCTGGTCGAGGCGCTTCGCGCGGACATGGAGGAACTTGAAGTGATCACGGAGTTCCCTGTCTCGCGCCTCGAAAAATCAGCTTCGTGGAAAATCCATGGAAAAAACGGCGCATGCCTCGAGGCCGACGCCCTTTGCCTTGCGCTCCCGGCTTTTGAAGCGGCTCGGCTGCTGGAAGGCATTGACCGCGTTCTGGCCGCAGAATTGAACGCGATTTCCTACGAATCCGCGGTGACGGTCAACCTTGCCTACCGGAATATTCCGAACGTCAAAGGTTTTGGGTATGTGGTTCCGCCGCGTGAAAAAAGACCGCTTTTAGGATGCACTTTCACCAGCCAGAAGTTTGAAGGGCGCGCGCCTGAGGGAACCACGCTTATCCGCGCGTTTTTGGGCGGACCGTCACTGCGTGAGGTGATGCGGGAAAGTGACGCGGATATTCTGGAGCGCATTCAGGCCGAACTCCGGTTCACGCTCGGGATCAAGACGGGTCCGATCCTCGCCCGGGTGACGCGGCTTCCAAGGGCCATGCCTCAATATCATGTCGGCCATGCTGTGCGCGTCGCGGCCATCCGGCGCCTGGCGGCTTCGCATGCCGGGCTTTTTCTCGCGGGGAATGCTTACGAGGGAGTCGGCATTCCCGACTGCATCCGCGTGGGCGAAGAACAGGCGGTCCATCTTTTGCGTTTTCTTGAAGGCCTCTCGAGCCCGCGCGATACCCGGGTGCGAGTGGGGTCATGAGTGAAGCGCCTTTCGACCACGTGCTGATCGTCGGCTTCGGCGGGGCCACGAACCTCGAAGAAGTCGAACCGTTTTTGAAGCATGTGGCCGAGGGCGGGGAAGTTCCCGAAGAGCGCATCAACCTGATGCGCCTGCACTACGAAGCCATCGGAGGCCGCTCGCCGTATAACGATTACGTGAAGACCCTCGTCCAAAAGCTCAAAGAAGACCTCGCGGGCCGCGGTATCACGGTTCCCGTGTTCCTGGGCATGCGGCATTGGCGGCCTTTTCTGGACGACGCGTTGAAAGAGATCCGGGACCGCGGGCTCAAGCGCGGGCTTTGCCTCGGGCTGGCGGCACAGCGCTCCGCGCTCAGCCTCGCGCGGTACAAGCAGGCGATCCAGGATTCGAAAGCTGCGTCTGGCGCGGAAAGCGTCGAGCATGTTTACCTTCAAGGCTGGTACGATCATCCTTTGTATATCGAAGCCCAGGCCGACGAAGTGCGCCGGGCCATGAAGGGGCTTGCGCCGTGGAACCGCTGGCGGGCCCATCTTTTGTTTTCCTCCTCTTCGGTGCCGCTTGACCGCGTGGGGGATTGCCCGCATTGCGACTATAACGGGGAATTCCGGGTTTCGAGCCACCTCGTCGCGGCCGCCCTGGGCCAAAAAAAATGGTCGCTTTCCTTTCAATCCATGACGGGCCGCGCTTCCATGCCGTGGGTAGAGCCGGACGTGAATACGATGCTGGGAAATCTCGCCGCGGAGAAAAAGAAGGTCGTGGTCTGTGTTCCGATCGGGTTTTTGTTCGATACGGTCGAGGTGCTGTACGACTTGGACATCGCGGCCAAGGAGCGCGCCCGGGAGCTCAAAATCAAATACGTACGCGCGTCCACGGTGATGGCCCACTCCAAATTCATCGTGATGCTGGGCCAGCTTATCGAGCAAAAAATCCGAGGCTAGACTTTTAATGAATAGTCCTGCTTTGTTGAGCGTCCGATAAAATTATTTTTCCTCATTTTTTGTGAAATTCTAATCCCTTTAAATAATTAGAGTTAGGACGCCATTTTAGAGCGTCGATCACTTTTAAACAGAATGCTTGCAAGAAAAATCATAAACCATTATCATAGGCCCCAATTTAGAGAGGCCCCCGCGGCTTCCGGATGGCGTCAGTCTTTTTCCAAAAATCATCTGAAAATCTCTTCGGGAGGGATGTATGTCTAAAATCAAGATCGCGATTGTCGGTGTCGGCAATTGCGCCAGTTCGTTAATCCAGGGTATTTATTACTACGCTGATAAGAGCGAGAAGGATGCCATCGGTCTCATGAACTGGGACATCGGCGGCTACAGGCCTTCCGATATCGAAGTCGTGGCGGCGTTTGACGTCGACAAGCGCAAGGTGGGCAAGGATGTCAACGAAGCCATTTTCGCGGAACCGAATTGCACGGCGATTTTCTGCGCCAGCATTCCCGCGAGCGGCACCAAGGTCACGATGGGCAAAGTCCTGGACGGCGTCTCCAAGCACATGGGGGATTATCCCGAAAAATTCACCTTCGTGCTCGCGGACCAGAAACAGGCGGAGAAGAAGGACGTCCTCGACGTGCTGAAGAAATCCGGCGCCGAGATCCTGATTAACTACCTGCCCGTAGGCTCCGAAGAAGCCACGAAGTTTTATGCCGAATGCGCGCTTGAAGCAAACCTCGGCTACATCAACTGCATGCCGGTCTTCATCGCCAGCAATCCGGCGTGGGCGGAAAAATTCGAAGCCAAGAATCTCCCGATCATCGGCGACGACATCAAGGCCCAGGTAGGAGCCACGATCACGCACCGCGTGCTGACGGACCTCTTCAACAAGCGCGGCGTGAAGCTCGAGCGTACGTACCAGATCAACACGGGCGGCAACACGGACTTCCTGAACATGCTGAACCGTGACCGTCTCAACTCCAAGAAGATTTCCAAGACCGAAGCCGTGCAGTCGGTCGCGGCCGAGCGCCTCGATTGGGAAAACATCCACATCGGCCCGAGCGATTACGTTCCGTGGCAGAAGGACAACAAGGTCTGCTTCCTTCGCATGGAAGGCAAGCTTTTCGGCGACGTGCCCATGAACATCGAACTGCGCCTTTCTGTGGAAGATTCTCCGAATTCCGCGGGCGTCGCGATCGATTCGATCCGTTGCTGCAAGATCGCGCTCGAGCGCGGCCAGGGCGGCATCCTCTTTGGCCCTTCGGCTTATTTTAAGAAGCATCCGCCGAAGCAGTTCACGGACGACGAAGCTTACGAGATGACGCAGAAGTTCATCGAAACCGGCTACAATCAGCCCCGGCCCGTTTCTCAGGCCGAAGCTGCCGGCGCGGTCATCGCCTAAGTCCGAAAGTTTTATCCAAGCGGGGAGCTTTTGCTCCCCGCTTTTTTTTTGCCTTCTCCCGATTTTCCCCTCCGCTGTTTTTTGTCAAAATCCTGCGCCTTTCCAAACTAGTAATGTCGATCAGGGCCTAGTGTGATGCAACTGCTTTACCGGCTTTGTTTGGCGCTTTTAGAAAGCTCGTGTAATCTCTACAAACCAAATCATTTCAAGGGAATAGCTCGGTTTCGAACCCAATCCAAAATGACGAAAAGAAAATCCGTCTTCTTTAAACTAACGGCGGCGTTTTTGACGTTCTTCCTGATCGCGGGAGACGTGTGCAAATTCGCCGAAGCTTCGCCGGCCGCGGAACCTTCTTCCTCGTCCCGCGTCCCGGTTCCGTCCGGAAAATCCCTGCGGGATTTTTTTGAAGCGCCGGGCGCATCGCTGCACGGAACTCTAGAGGAAACGTACGACGGCGCCGGCGGCGCACCCTTTGTCCTGATCCTCAAAGACGCGCACGGCTCCGGCGATGCGCAAAAGTCGCTGGCCGGGCTCATCACGCGTCTGTCGGCGGAATACGATTTCCCGCTCGTGGCTTTGGAAGGCGCGGACGGGCCTCTGGACCTGACGCTGTTCCGCGCGTATCCCGAGCCATCGCAGGCCAAAGCCCTATTCGAAGACCTGGCCGGCCGCGGCGAGATTTCAGGCGCGGCCCTGGCCGCCGTGCAAGCGCCGGAAACGACGGCGTTTTACGGCGTCGAAGATGCCGCTTTGTACCGCCAATCCGTGCAGGCCTTTTTGGACGGCTTGAAACCCTCCGGCTTCGAAAAAGAACTCGCCGGTATCCAAAAAGATTTGCAGGCCGAGAAAGAAAAAAATTACGGGCCGCTGCTTCTTGAACTCGACCGGCGCCGGGAAAAACTTCGGGATCCCGCGAATTCCCTCGAACCGCTGTTTCATTTTTTTGAGCAGCTTCCCGCGTCTTTTCGCCTTCGGAATTTTTCGGACCGCTATCCTCGTCTTCTTCTCGTTGCCTCGGAGCTCGAGAAAACGGGCGAAGACCGCAAAATTCAGCTTTTGACCCGCGTTTTCGAAAAGCGCGTAAAACGCCTCCTTGCCGGCCGCGGCACACTGCGCGAATTTCACGCCTTGAAACAAAAATACCAGACGGGCCAGATGAGCGATGCGGAATATGCGGAACAGCTGGCGCGGCTTGACTCCGAGAAGACGGCCTTGCCGCAGGCGCTTGCCGCGAGCGTCCAAAGGAGCCGGGAGCTGCGGGCCTTGAAAGGGGAAGAGTTCTGGCGCGAATTGAATGCTTACCTCGACGCTCTCATGAATGCCCTCGCGGTCACGGAAAAGGAAAAAACACTCCGGAATTTGTCCGCGCAGGCGCGGCGTCTGGAAGACTTGATTCATTTCCGGCTCAGCCGATCGGACTGGAATGCCGTCGCGGCTTGGGCGGAGCCTTCCGGAATTTCCGGCCTGGCTCAGCGCGTCCGCGACTTTTCGAACGAGACTCTTTCGGACCGGCGGCCTTTTGCTCTGTTTTACCGTCTCGCGGAAAAAAGGGACGGTGTTTTCGCCGAAAAAATCCAGGCCCGCATGACCGAGGCGCGGGCCAAGGCCGCGATCTTCGTGACCGGAGGATTTCACGCGGAATCATTGGCGCGGCTGCTGAAGGAGCGTGGTTATTCCTATGCCGTGGTGTCGCCGGCCGTGCAGGAAATTCCGGATGACCGCGTTTATCTGGATTGCATGAGAGGCCGCGTTTCCTGGAGTCGTTATTTTCAAGTCCGCAGCGGCGCCCTCGACGTTTATGACGCGTTCCTGCGCGCGGGCACGGAGCGTCTGATGCGTGCCGGTCATTTTCCCGCCGGGCAAAAACTCAAATCCTGGCGCGACGCCGTCCTCAAAAAGCTGGCGCGGGAAGGCCGCCTGGATCGGGCCGCTTCCTACACGGCCATCCTGGACGCTTACGCGGCAAAATCGTCCGACGATCCCGGTACCCGCGCGCTGGAACAGGCGTGGATGGAGCGGGTGGCGGCTTTTGTGCAAAACCTGAAAGGCCTGGAACGCCGCGGAACGCTGACGCCCGAAAAAATCATGGGCCTCACGAGCGCGGTTTCGACCAATCATTGGCCCGCCGTGATGAGCTTCGTACCCGGTTCGCGCGTGCCCGCGGCGTGGCTGGATCTGGAACGGAATCCCGTAGAGAGTGTCCGCGCGGAACTCAGGACGGACGAATTCGATTTTTCGAACCTCTCCGAAGTGCGGAAAAAAATCGGCGACTTTGAAATCCGCTTGAAGGATGCCGACGCGGAGCATCTTCCGGCGGTGATGGCCGAGCTCGTGGCTTTTCAAAACGATTTTTATGCGCATTGGAAAACCAAAGACCGCAGCCGGGTCGAAGGCCTGCTGGAAGAAATGAGCGGGCTGCATGCGGCGGCGCGCAAGCGCCTGGAGCCTCTGGCCCCGGCTCCGCGGTTTGCCTCAGAGCTTGTCACGATGCGGACGCTGGACGAAAACGTACTGACGCCGCCGGACCGTTACCCGCCGGACGACATGGACCTGCTGCTGCCTAACGAAGCTCTCGGCAGCGTCCGCCAATGGACCGCCGAGCAGCTCCACGAACGCGATCCCGGCGCGGAATTTCATCCGGTGACCGGACAGGTTATCAAAGGCGGCGGGTTCTCGCAGATTTTCCTGATGGACCGGGTGCAGGACGGTGAAACCACGCGCCTTGCCGTGGAAATCCCGCGCTTCGCGGACATTCCGCCGTTCTCGTTTCCGCCCGCGGGATCGCCGGGATCGCTTGCCGGGACGGTCGCGCGCAACGGCGAAAATTTCCGCGCCTTTCATGAAGCGGGGCGCACGCGCTTTGTGCCGAAACCTTTCGAGCTGCTGACCTATCCCCTGGGACGCCGGGGCAGGGGCGTGGGCGCGCTTCCGGTTTCGGTGCACGAATATTTCGCGGGCACGGAAGAATTGAGCCCGGCTTTCGGCAGCCTCCGCCGCTGGGTGATCGATCCCGGCACGCGCGAAAGCCGCTTCGAAGCCCTGACGCCGGCAGAAGCCGGAGACGTTTTATCCGAAATCGCCGCGATCATGACCTACCACTACGATCCCCTGAAAGCCGGCGGCACCACGATCAGCGAAGTCCGCCTGGGGAACGGCGACGTGGTGATTCCTGCCGCGGGTCCGGAAGGCCTGCGCCGGAATGCGGACGGATCGCTGGGCTTGAAACTGATTACCGCGCGCGATCTGAGGACCCGGATTTCGATTCCGGAATTCATCCGTTCTCTGATCCAGATGCAGGCCAACGAACAAATGGCGGAAGACCGCGACAAGATCGATCCCGCGCAATCAGAGGTCATTGCCTTGTCGCTGCCCGCGCTTTTTTCCAATCCGGCCATCGCGTTTGAAGGGCTGCGGCGCGGGCTTTACTATCTCGCGCTCGATACCGAAGGGCTTGCGCCGGAGGCCGCGCGGGAAAAGGCCTCGCGCACGGCCCTGGATTGGATCTCTCAATTCGAGGCCTCGTCCTTCGGCAAGCCGTACGCGCCGTTCCTCCGCGCCTGGCGCGAGCACGGCGGCTTCAGCCAGGGAACGCCGGTTTTCGGCACGGAGCCGGGAGAAGGGCATCCGATACGCGGAAATTTTACGCATCTGCGAAACCAGCTCCTGGACAGCTTTTCCGCCGACGGCACGCCGGAAGGAATTTCTGACGGCCCTGCATCGCGTTCTTACGCTTTTCTCGATCGCAGGGAAGCCCTGATTCCGGAGCGTCCCGAGCTCCGTTCCGAAGAGTTGTCACCAAAAGATACCGCGCGTCTTTCCGCGCTTCTGGAAACGCACGAATCCATTTTCGGCAAATCCGCGGACGTCGTGGCGCTCGGTCCGGCAAGGGCGGATATCGGTGCGCATGTCGACTATCCCACGTTTCCGTCGGACGGCTCCGCGCAGAATTATTCGCTGGTTTTCGCGCTG
>DATJFP010000100.1 GCA_035495615.1 Verrucomicrobiia bacterium
TCAGGAAGCGCTCGTCGGTCTGAAGGCCGGCGACAAAAAGTCCGTGGACCTGCCGCCGGAAAAGGCGTTCGGCAAAGTCCGCGAAGACGCGGTCCTCGAAGTTCCGAAAAGCAATCTGCCGAATGAAGAGTTGAAAGTCGGGATGGTGCTCGCTTCCCAGACGCCGGAAGGCGAAGTGGTGCGCGCCACGGTGAAGGAGCTGAAAGACAACAGCGCCATGCTGGACTTTAATCATCCTCTGGCGGGAAAAGATCTGCACTTTGACGTGGAAGTGGTGGATGTCGGGGAACCCGCGCCCGGCGCGGCGGCCGCTGCTGCGGCTCCGGCGGTTCCTCAGGCCCCGACCGCTTCTCCGAAGGCCTCTTAAACGGAAGCTGTGCTCAACCCACCGGGTTGAGTACGGTCACGGACGAAATTTCACGGACAAAGTTCCGCCTTTCCTCATCGGAGGAAAAGCCGATGCGGTAAAGGCGGAACGGTTCGTTCTCGAACCCCTTCAAGCCCGCCTCGAATTCTTTCACCTCGCAGCCTGTCCGTGCCGCCACGAAAGCGTCGACTTCCGGATCCTGATGCACGCTTTCTGAAATCACGATGTCCTCACCCGTCGAGACTCCCGTCAGGCGCGCGGCGAGGTTCGTGGTGCTCCCGAAATAATCCAGTTTCTCGTTCAGCGTCACGGCGATGCACGGGCCGTTATGGATCCCCGCCTTCAGGCGCAGGGGCCTTATCCCTTCGGCCGGCAAAGCCAGCCGCGCCTGTGCTTCGAGCATGGCCTGCAGCGCGGGCAGAGGCCGCATGAAAACCGCCATCACCGAATCTCCGATCGTCTTCACCACAGCGCCGCCGTGCCTTCCGATGATTTCCCGCAAGAGTTTGAAATGCTCCATGACGGCGCCGAACGCGGGCGCGTCCCCCACTTCGCGGTAAAGCCGCGTGGAACCCTTCAAGTCCGTGAAAAGCAGCGTGACCGCGCCCACGGAGATCTGCTCGCCGGGCCGCAGCGCTTCCCGCGAAAACAAGTCGCGGAACGTTTGCAGCGCGATGACCTCCGCGGCCGTTGCCGCGTCGTCGTTCCAGGCCATGCGTTCGAACACGAAAAGTTGTTCGGTCTTCGTGGGATTGGAAATTTTCCACGCGCACGAGGCCTGGATGGACGCCGGCGCTTCGGGCCAGTTTTTTTCCGGCAGACTCACTTCATACGCGGCCTCCGAATCCGAACGCGTGACGTCCGCCATTCTCCCGCCCGGAATTTTCAACGCGCGCATGCGGTAGCGCCCGGGCTCAAGGCATGCCTTCACTTCTCTCGCCTCTCCGGGCTTGAGCAAAACCTGGATGCGGATGTGCGGCGTGAGCTGAGGCCCGCCCACGCAGAAAAGCTGCTCCGGGATCGTGCGCAAGGACGGCACGGGCCGGAAGGTCAGCTCCACGAACTGGTCGAAGTTGGCGCTGTAATCGATGCGGCAGCTCGCGCAATGCTGGGCCTCGCGTACGTCAGAGAGGCTTTGATTGTCCGCCGCCGAGCCGCGGCAAAGCGGGCACAGGACGCGCCAGGTCATTTCCAGCATGCCTGCGCGCGTGGCGAACAAAAAAGTTTCCAGCGTGCGCCGCCGGGAAAGCCCGCGCGCATCCGCGAAAGCATACGGCCGGACGTGACGCAGCTCCATGGCATCCGCGGCGCCGAGGTAGGCGGCGAGCGCGGCCGCGACGGCCGGATCGCCTCCGTCCGCCACAGTTTTTTGTTCGAGCGTTTTCAAAAGTTCTCCCGCGCGGGGTTCGAGGGGTGATGAGGGCACCGCCGGAGCCTGGGGCGCGGCGCGCTTTTCCGCGGCCAGCGCGTCATAACGCCGGAACACTTTATCGAAAGCCGAAGCATAGACCCTTCCCACCTGCACGGGGATGGAGAAAAGCCCCAGAAGATTGCGGGGCATGGCGGTGATTTTATAATGAAGGCGTGTGCCGGACGGCTGCAGAGGCTCGAATTCCGCTTCGGCTTTCATCCAGTCGAGCGGGCCTTTGCGGTAACGGCGGAGGATGCTGAAGCGCGCGGGATAAATCCATTCGAAAGGCTCTTCGTCCCATTCCACGGGCAGGCCGAGAATTTTGAAGCCGAGGATTTTCCTGCGGTTTTCGAAGGTCTTGTCTTCCGGGGAAGCGCTGCGGACTTCCGGCAGGCCCGCGTCGCGGTTAAAGCGGTCGGTTTCCGCGACGAAAGGCCACAAGGCTTCACGGCTGGATTTCAGGTCCCAGCGCCAGTGATATTGGAAGGGTTTCATGATCTCCCGAGAAAGCTCCGCCCGATTATAACATCAAGGTCCCCACCTTCAATAAGCGTTCGGGCCGACCATGTGTTCGGGTTCGAGGATGACGCCGTAATGATGGGTGCCGGGGAAAGGAAAGGACACGATCTCGTAGACACCCACGGCGGCGCGCGCCACGGTGTAAAGCAGCCCTTTGGGAATACCGCCGGCGACCGCGATCGGCCATATCTCCCCATTCTCGTGCATTTCGTCGGGACGGTAAAAAATCTCGGCCCAGCAGAAGACGACGTTGTTGATGCCGCGCCCCAGCTTCGACCACATATCGGCGCAATAGGCCGGCCGCGCAGGGACGAGTAAAGCCATCACGATCAAAGCAATCCAGGGAAAATGTTTCTGCCGCATGGGCCCTCCGGTTTCGCTGTGTTAAAAGCGTACGGTGATTATCGGCCCAAAATGCGAGGGGTTTAAACCCGGGAACCGCTCTCGAGCGACTGAAGCTCGCCCAGCAGCACGTCAATGAGAGGCTTGGTGGTTTCGTCCGGCGCCTTGAGGTAAATGACATTGCCTTGCGGCTCGGAGCGGTACGCGTGGAGCTTCAGCCAGGCCTCGGCATTTTCTTTTTTATAGTGCTTGGCGAGATATTGGCGGACGTAGCGCAGGGCTTCGGCGCTGTCGTACTCCACGCCGTCATAGAGGACCTTGTAGGGGCTGCCGGTAAAGCGGTCGATCAGGTAGAGAATTTTCGAAAGCTCGGATTTCTTTCTCATCGCGTATTGTTTATACGCATAGGATTCCTGCATCGGCTGCAGCAGTTGGACCGCGGCAGATGCAGGCTCGCCGGCCGAAGCCGGAAGAGCCGTCAGCAGGACAAGGCCGAGAACTCCAAAAATCTTCGTCGTCTTTGGGCGCATCCCACTCCATGGGGTTAAGCCGAGGTCTGGATCAGCCTTGCGATTTCGAATTGGCGCAGGGACTCCCTGGCCAGGGCTTCATAACGCTCGACGTTTTTCGCGGCATCGGAGATCAAGGTATCGTAATAATCGGACAGTTTCTTAAGAATATCCCGGTTCTGCCCGGCGTTCTGCTTCGAAAAAAAGGCATTCAAATCTTCTATGCGGGTCCGGTAGGTTTCGATGCGCTGCCTTTCGAAATCCGCCTTTTCCTGGTAGATCTGGATCATGCCCGCATTCTCCGGCATGGCCGCGTAAGCCCCCGGAACTCCCGCGAGAACGAGAAGCAGTAACCCCATACCCATCATGACTTTCATGGAATGCTCCTTTCGTTGACTGCCTTGCGCCGGGTCGTCGAAGCCCAGCGTTTTTTGGCCCTGAGGATGGTCTTGATTTCGGACCTTCGGGCTCCGAACCTGCGGGCAAGCCTGACAATGTCAGCCACCTCTTCCTTATAGCCGCGCAGGAGTGCTTCCGTCAGAAAGAACAGCGAAATGCTTTTCAGCAGATCGTCTCCCCGCATGACGGATGTTTCGTCGGACATATTCATTTTTCAACACCTCCTTTTTTTGTGCAAAACCTGTGCCACCCAGATAAATGCATATGCATCCATTCAGGCAAAAAAAATTTATTTCTTGTCTTCGCGGATATTTTCCAGCGCCAGAGACAAATCGTCGAGAAGCTGGTTCAAACGCTGGCGACCCACCAGAGAAGCGATCTTGTCCTGCGTTTTCTTCCAGAGCGGATAAGCCCGCGCCAGAAGGTCTTTCCCTTTTTCCGTCAGCATGATCTTCCTCTGACGGCGGTCTTCGCCGGGCTGCAGGTCGACCAGCTTTTCTTTTTCCAGCACGCGCAGGTTGCGGATGAGCGTGGTCGGATCCGTGTCGATGAACTCCGCGAGTTCCTTGACCGTGATCTCTTCGTGCTTGTGAATGACACCCAGGAGCGTGATCTGCGTGGACCGGTAACCCAGCGGCCTCATCACGTCGTCGTAAATCTGCGTGATCACCCGCGACGCCTTGCGCAGGTTGAAGCACACGCAGACTTCTTCTTCCTTGATGACCGTTCCGGGTTTTTGCTTGCGGGTTTCCATTGCCGTCCCTTTCAGAATCCTGGTAGAAGTATATACATCCATTAACTGCCTGTCAAGGCCGGCCGCGAAGTTTTTTAAGCCTTATATCCTTATGCTGTAAGGGTTTCAATGCAGCTTTGGACCAGCCTGCGCATCAGGGCCAGCGGGAAAACAAGATGGAAAGAGCCGTCCGCGGGACGGTAATAAGGCTCTGGCATGGAGGACCGCTCCTGGTCTTCACTTTCCGGCATGCGGAAACCGGCAAGGATTTCCTGGCGGTAGGCATACAACAGGCTGGAATATTTCGCGCGCCCCAGCGCCTGGCATTCTTCCGCCAGCGCCAAAGGCTCCAATTCGACAAAGCTGGGATCGGATTGCGGGGATGCGGTCATGCCCCGCAGCGCCGCAAGGCGTTCCAGCACGTGCCGGTAGAGCCTGCTGGCCCGCCTCTCTTCTTCGGAAAACATGACTTCGAGATGAGCCCTGAGCTGCTCGAGGCTCACCTTGAAGCGGTCGTCCCACGCCGCGCAGGATTCCAGGAGCCGCACCACGCGCTCCCTTTCTTTTTCGCGCGGGTATTTGGCCCGAGCGGCCGCGTCGAGGATGCAGAGCAGCAGCACTTTTTCCTGCAGAGGCGACGCAGCGCGTTCCGCAGCACGGACCTGAAGGAGCAGATGCGCCGCCTGGGCCGTCAAATCATGCGCGGGAGTCATGGGTCGGGTCATCGGGATTTACGAGCCTCATGTCTTGGCCGTCATAAGCCGGCAGATAAAGGGCATACGCCTCGCCCGCCCCGGGGCCGAGGTTCTGTGCCCAATGCACGGTACCGCGCGGAATTTCCAGGACGTCTCCGGCGCCCACCATCACGTACCTCCCGCCTAGAAAAACCCGCGCCTTGCCGGAACGGACAAAAATCACCATGTCGTGCCGGTCATGCACGTGCGGCTTTTCCGCGGTGCTCAGACGCACGGCGTGCGCGCTGGCTTCGGAAGTTTTCCACAACGTGCGCACTGCCACGTCGCGGGATTTTTCTTCCGCGGACCATTCGATCTCATCCCATGCCTTCTCGGGAGAAATCCTTTTTCCCCGAGGCGCCATTGCGCAGCCTGCAAGCGCAAGGAAAAGAGCGAACAGGGTCCAAGGCCGGATTTTTCCCGGAACGATCATGAAACCGGATCAGTGATGGTGGTGATTGTTTTTCTTCTGGTAGTAATTCGGATTGCCCCCACCGCCGCCTCCGCCGCGGTTGCCGTGGCGGTCGTGCCTGTTGTCATGGCGGTGATTGCCGTGGCGGTTCTGGTCTTGATTGCCGTACGGCGCCCGTTCATAAGGCTTGAACGGCCGGCGCTGCTGTTGCTGCCTGAAATCATTGCGGAACGGCGGCCGGTTTCCCGAAGCATTCTGATTCTGCTGATGCTGCTGGGACTGCTGTTGCTGCTGATTCTGGAGAATCGTGTCGAGTTTCTTTTCCAGAAACCCGAGATGCTCCCGGATCCTTTCCAGCTGCGCCTGCACGTCGGATTCGATCGCGGCGGGTGCCGGAATTTCCGCTTCAACGACGGACGGGGTGTCCTGCTGGGGCGCTTCTTCTTTGGGTTCTCTTTTCGCGGTGCGGGGTTTTTTAGAGGTCACTTTTTCTTTCCTTTGGTTGGTTAAAGGCGGTTTGATGGCCGCTCTATACAGGTTGGGGATGGGCTAATATATCAGGAAACCCAGTCTCGTGGGCAATTTTTTTCCGTTCACGCGTGCGGGACGTTTTTCTTCAAGGCCTTGGTCGCGATTCCCCTCAGATACAAGCTCAACCCCACCGTGGCGGCAAGCCCCACGGCCAGGAGCGCCCATTCGGCGGGTGTGCGCGTGCGGCCGGACGCGTTGACAAGCGCCAGGTTTCCCGTGATCGTACCGAGATACACGTAAACGGTCGACGATGGCAGCGTGCCGACCATGGTCGCGAAAAAATACTGGGCGGGAGGAATGCGTGTCAGCCCGAACGCATAATTGCCGACCAAAAACGGAAAAATCGGAGAAAGCCTTGCAAGCAGGATGATTTTCCAGCCTTTTTCTTTCACGGCTTCCTGAAGCGCCTGGAATTCCCGGTTCGCGGCAAACGCCTTGGCCACCACGTCGCGGGCCATCGTGCGGCCGATCAAGAATGCGGCCGTCGATCCCAGACCCGCCCCCAGCACGCTGAGCAGGGTCCCCTTCCAGAGCCCGAACAAAATGCCCGAGGCGAACGTGAAAACAAAAGAAGGCGCGAAAAAAATGCACGTGAGGATGTAAACGCCGAGAAAAACCGCGGGCGCCCAAGGCCCCAGCCCCTGGATCCATTCGAGCGTTCTTTGGAAAAGGCCTGCCTTGTTGAAATAATAAGCGCACCCGAGAATCACGGCCGCCGTGAAAGCCTTGAAGAAGGCTTTAGGTGCAGCCATCAGCGGGACTCCGAAAATTTCGAGGGCTCCGCCGAAGCCACGGCCGAAGATTGGCGCTCGAAAAGATAATGCGCGACAAACCATTCGCCGCCGCCGCGGTAACCGAAAAGCTCCGCGCAGGCCATGAAGAAAATCCTCCAATAGGCCCGCCACTTGGCCGCGTCTTTTCCGTAGGTCTCGCGAAAAACTTTCATGACGGGTTCCCGCGCCTCGTCCATTTTCCGCAGCCACGCCTCGCAGGTTTTCTGGTAGTGCCGGCCGTCCACGCGCCAGCGTTCGGCCAGGCGGACGTCCTTCTGGAAATAAAGAAGCAGGTCTTCGGAAGGCATGATGCCGCCGGTAAAAAACGTGCGCGCCATCCAGCTCCCGGAATTCTCCGCGGAAAAAGGATACGCATAATCCTTGTGCACGAAGATGTGCAGGAAGAGGAGGCCGTCGGGCTTCATCCACGACGCGGTTTTTTCGAGCAGCTCTTCGTAATTGCGCATGTGCTCGAACATTTCCACGGAAAGGATCCTGTCGTAGCCGCCAGATGCCTGGAAAAAATTCATGTCCGCGGTCTCGATCTTGAGATTGGAAAGGCCCCGTTCGCGGGCGCGGGCATCGATGAAGGCTTTTTGCGGCGCGGAATTGGAAAC
>DATJFP010000101.1 GCA_035495615.1 Verrucomicrobiia bacterium
GGCGGACCGTACAACGGCCAGATTTATCCCGGCATGCAGATCGGCGGCCCGCTCAAGGCGGACGCTTCCGGCAACAGCAACACGGGCGTCTTCATCAATGGAAGGCAAATCCATGCCCTGGAGTATACCCAGCTGATGCAGCGTTTCGGCGCCGTCGTTCCCGGCCGGTACTGGCTCAACGCGCAGGGCATGGGCGGTTTGGAAGGCGGTCCCGCGACTTTTAATCTCATGGCGGCGGCCGGAGCAGGGCAGGGCGGCGCGCCCGGCTACAACGTCAATGCCGCGGGCGGCAGCCTCGGCAGCGACGGCAACTGCAGTTACTTCATGACCCCGAACGGCGACAGCGTGATGAGCGGCAACTGCGGATGAAAAAGATTCTCGCGGGGATTTTCGTTCTGGTTTTGCTCTCGCCCCTGACGGCGCGGAGCGCGGAGGAAACGGCGGCGCAGGCTCCGGCGCCCGAGACGCTGGCGGCCGTCAACAATACCTGCGCGGAACCCGGCTATTACTGCAAAGCGCTCGAAGGCACGTTCATCGCGAATTGCCAGAAAGGCGAGCCGCCTCCGGCCTTTCTTCCCGTTTCCGGCCCTCTCGATCCCAAGAACTGCGCCCAGGTCATTCAGTACTGTGATCTTACGGGCCGCTCCAAGGCCGGCCGTACTTCTTCAGGATACAAAGCGTATTGCGGGGAATAACTTTTTTTTGAGGACTTGACCACTCGCGTGCACATTTTTTTTGTCGTCCGCCAAACTCTTCCCGCAGTCGGCCCGCGCAGCATCCAGCTCGCGCATTGGATGCGGTACTTGTCGTCCGCGAACAAGCTCCACGTCATCTCGCAAAGCGAACTCTACGGGCCGGGCAAAAGTCCCGTCATCCGGCGCTCCGGCGCGGTCAAGAAAGTGCGCCGGCTGGGCGGCAACATCCTCCGTTATCTCGCGCCTGTTTCCTTCCGCGATTCCCAGATCAAGCCGCGTCTTCTCGACGGGTTTTTCAAAAGCTTCGAAGCCGCGGGAAGGCCGCGGGATGCCGTGCTGGTCACCGTCTCGAAATACGACGTGAACCATCAGGCGGGATTGGAAATCAAAAAAAGAACCGGGCTTCCCTGGGCGGCTTTCTTCAGCGATCCCTGGACCCTGAGTTCTTATTATCCGTTGACCCGCCTGGACGTTCCGTACCAGGCTGCCGCGGAAAGGCAAGTCCTCGAAAACGCCGACCTTCTCCTTTTCCCCAACGAAGAATTGCGGGATTCCTTTCTCGGGCTTTACCCGAAACCGCCGGAGAAGACGGCCATCGTCCCTCCGGCCTTTGATCCGGCCCATTATCCCCGGCAATCCGCGCGCGCGCCCCGGCCGGGCGAAATCCTCATCCGCCACGTGGGAAATTTTTACGCCCGGCGTCAGCCCTTCTTTCTGTTTAAGACCTTTCAGCAATTCAAGACGGCTTTCCCGGAAAAAGCAAAGGCATTCCGTTTCGATCTTGTCGGCTCTCTCGAGCCCGTTTCCGAAGATCCCGACTGGGGCGAGTGGAGGAATCATTTCCACCTTTCTCCGCGTGTTTCGTATGAGGAAGCCCTGCGGCTCATGAAAGAAGCCGACGTGCTTCTTTCCATCGATGCCGCGACGCCGGAAAATACGTACCGTCCGTCCAAACTCATCGAGTACGTCGGCGCCCGGCGGCCGATCTGGGTCATCACGCCGCCCAACAGTCCCGCCGAGCGCTTCGCGCAAAAAATTCCCGGCTGCGTCGCCAGCCTCGCCGACGACCGCGAAAGCATCCTGGCCGGCCTTCACAAGCTGCACGACCTCTACGCCCAAACCGTCCCCACCGGCTGGACCCCGCCCGCCGAAATCTACAACAGCTTCCACGCCCAGCCCATCGCGCGCCATCTCGAATCCCTGCTTCAAACCGTCGTGCAATAAGGTGCGCGAGGCCTGGGCATCCATCACTTTTGCCTAGGCACCCAATTCATTTTTAGTTATATTATTTCCGCTGCCTTGCAACCAACCGCAGTCAAAGGAACTTGATGATCGCGTTCTCCCAACGATCCAAGTTTAGTCCATCCGTCATTGTGAAAATCAGACACAGGTTAAATTGGAGTTTGCTTCTTCTTGCCGCGTCGATGGCCTTCGGGGGAATTGCTTGGGCCGCGGCGTGCGAGGCGGATGTTGGGGAGTGGGCGCAGTTTGATCAGGCGCCGTCGGCTTATGAAATTTCGGGGATGCGGGAGCTGCATTTCGCGGGGGCGAAGGTTTTTTCGGGGCCGCATGGGATTGTGAATACCGAAGCGGATCCGGAGACGCTGAGCGGGGAGTTTTCGGCGCAGGCGGAGTGGAAAGACCGGACGCTGGAGATCAAGATCTTCAAAGAAAAGAAGCCGGCGGGCTCCGTGCTTCTGGAATTGCCGGGGGAGTGGAGTTTTTTTCAGGCCGAGGCGGGCGCGCTGCATGCCAAGCAGGGCGCGCCGCGGATGTACAAGGAAATCCGGCTGGAAGGGAAGCTGCAGGCCGCGGGCGCTTTGGCGCTGAAAAATATTTTGAATCCCGGCTTCCGACTCATCTTTCAAGGGGTGGGAGGGCGCTGTTTCGAGCCGGGGGATTTCAACCGCTGGATTCTGCAGGTGAACGGCCTGGACCCGGAAAACCCTTCGTTGAAGCAGCGGATGACTTACTATAGTATGCGCGGGAGTTTTTCCCCAGGAACCACGGTTTCCAAAAAGCGGAGCAAGGCATCATGAAAAAATTGATCTGGATTGTGATCGGCATCGCGATCGGCGCGGCGGCCATGTATTTCTATGACAAGAATAAGCCGACCGAAACCGAGAAGGCGGTGACTGAAGTTCAGCACGAGGCGGAGCAGACGCAGGGGCGCGTGAGCAAATTCGTGGATAATGCGGCCAATAAGCTCGATAAGGCGATGAACAAGGAACTCAATTAGAACGTGTTGTCCCGCTTTCTCTTTTCCTTCCTTTTTCTGGGGTTAATCTCGATTCTTCCGGGCACTGCCTTCGCGGGGAATCCCGCTGCGAAAGCGCAGGACAGCGGCATGAAGGCTTCGTTTTCCGACGCTCAGGGCCAGGAAGTCCAGCCGGATGCGATCGAATACCGTACCGGAGCGGAAGACGCGCACGCTTCCCGCATGGCCGCCGCCAAACAGAAAGATTCCGCCGCCAAGCCTGGCGAGCCAGCTTCTTTTTCCGAGGTGAACGGATTGGACTATGATCCGGACGCTGCTCCCGCGGCATCCGCAGCGGAATCGAAAGCGCCGGCTCCTGCCGCGAAAGCAGACGGCGCGCCGGTCGTGATGCTGAAGCCGGAAGAAGACGGCGGCGCGAAAGCTTCCTTTTCCGATGTCCCGGGCGAAGAGATGCAGGAAGACATGGTGGACTACCGCACGGGACCCGAAGACGCCGCGTCCGCGCGGGCGGAGGAAACCCGCGCTTTGAAATCCGTGATGGGCGCTGGCGCTCCGGGCGAAAGCTCGTTCTCGGAAGTCGAAGGCGTGGAAATGGAAGCCGGAGCGGGGAATCCCGAACCCGGAAAAAAAGGAACCAAGCGCAAAGGCGACGACACTTTCGGGGACGAGATCGGCATGCGTCCCACCCGGTATCCGGGGCTTGGCCGCGACATGATGGGCGAAGAAGAGGAAGACGGCTCCGAAGCCCGAGACGACGAAGGTCCCCGCTAGATTCTTTCGCTTTTTTATCCGCACGTTCATCTCTCCCGTAATCCTCTGGAAGTGCCATTTATAGGGAATTCCCTGAAACGCCGCTTCCATTTCCCCTGAAAGTGATTCTTTCCTCGCCCCGATGGCAGGTTTTGGCGGATTGCCTAAGATGGGGCCAGTTTTCACCAAGACTTTCCAACTCGCGTAACAGAGCGGCAAAGGAGCGGAACATGATTCGTGACTTGAAAGGGTTACTGGGTTCACGCGTTTTCGCGGTGGATGGGGAAGTGGGCAAGGTGGAAGATTTTTATTTCGACGCGGAGAAATGGACGCTCCGCTATTTCGTGGTGCAGACCGGAGACTGGCTGCTGGGCCGGCGCGTGCTGGTATCGGCGGCGGCGTTTTCCAAGCCGCGTCCGCGCACCGGGATTGTTTCCGTCAATTTCACGAAAGAGACGATTGCCAACAGTCCCGAAGTGGGCTGTGCGCCGCTTGCGCGCTGGCAGGAAAAAGAACTGCACGACTATTACGGGTGGGACCCTTATTGGGAAGAAGCGGAAATGGACATCATCCCGCCCCTCGGAAATGAATTCAACGCGGCTTTGGGCGCGATCTCGCCGTTCCTGCACGAAGACGGCCGCGATGAGATCGCCGCGCTTCACAGCATCCGGAACCTGCGGGGCGCCCGCATCGAAGCGCTGGACGGGCCGATCGGCCACCTCGACACCTTCATGGTGGACGATCACGGCTGGGTGATCCGTTACGCGGCCATCGACACGCATGCCTGGCTGCAGGGCAAGAAAGTAGTCCTTGCCTGCCAGTGGATCACGGATGTGCAAAGCGGCGGAGGCACGGGCAAGGTCCTCGTCCATCTTACGAGAGAGAAAATCGAGCAGGGCCCCGAATACCGCGTGGACATCGACCTCGACCGCGCTTACGAAGAACAGCTCTGCGCCCATTATGACCAGGAACGCTACTGGGTTCCGGAATGGGACGAACAGCGCGTCGCTTAAAACCTTTTTGATTCCCACCAAACCGGGCCGGTTCGCCGGCCCGGCCCACCCTTTCCTTTTGATGCGGAAATCCTCGCGGGATCTGGATTTCCGGCTTTCTTCCGCGGCCTTTTTCCGCCGTTTCCACTCTGTTTCCTTTTCCCCGGCAAGTTGGTGTAGAATTCCTTTTTTTAAAGGGAGATCATGCGCATTCTGCTTGTGGAAGACGAAAAGAAACTGGCGAGCTTTATCCAGCGGGGGCTGGAAGAAGAGCATTATGCCGTGGACCTGGCCGAAGACGGGGAAAAGGCGCTGGCCATGGCGCAAATCAATCCCTACGACCTCATCATCCTGGACCTCATGCTGCCGGGCGTGGACGGGCTCAGCATTTGCCGGGAACTGCGCACGAGAAAGATCGAGCTTCCGGTCCTGATGCTGACCTCGCGTTCGGCGGTCAAAGACCGCGTGCTGGGCCTGAATTCCGGGGCCGACGATTATCTGGCCAAGCCTTTTGCTTTCGAAGAGCTGCTGGCGCGCATCGGCGCTCTTCTCCGGCGTCCCCGGCTTGACAAGTCGGCTAAACTGAAAATCGCGGACCTCGAACTGGACCAGGTGACGCATGAGGTCCTGCGCGGCGGCAGGAAGATCGAGCTGACGAGCAAGGAATACAGCCTGCTCGAGTACCTGATGCTCCATCCGAATGCCGTGGTGACGCGGACCATGATTTCCGAGCACGTGTGGAACGAGAGTTTCGACACGTTCACGAACGTGATCGACGTTTACATCAATTACCTGCGCGCGAAGATCGACAAGGATTCCAAAAAACCCCTCATCCATACGATCCGCGGGTCCGGCTACGTCCTGAAAGGGTGAGCCTTTGGTCAAATTCAATTCGATCCGGTTCAAGATCGGCGCCTTGTACGTCATCATCCTCGGGCTCATCCTCACGCTCTTCAGCATCACGCTTTATTCTTCCGCCCGTTACCTTCTCTACCGCAACCTGGACGGCGAGCTCCGCGAAAAAGCCCAGGAGCTGATCACGGTCATCAACATTTACGCGGAAAGCGCCCTCGACCATGACGCTTTCGTGCAGGCGTCGCGGAAAGTCATCCATTTCAGGACCGGTGTTTCGGCGCCGCAGTCCACGGTCACGCTGGAAAAGCGCCTGTTCGAAGTCGTGGACCGGTACAACCTCGGCGACGATTTCATCTGCCTCATCGACCAGTACGGCAGCGTCATTGCCGCGTCCCGCCCCAAGCAGCGTCCGGTCGAGAACCTGGAGCCCCTTCTCAAAAGCTGGAACGAGAGATTCATGCAGGCAAGGCGGGAAGTCATCCAGTATCAGACGATCGCCGGCTTCCGGTCCATCCTCGTCCCGGTGCGGACGCGCTTCGGCACGAATTTCAGCCTGCTCATCAGCACACCCATGGTTTCGATCGACCGCCTGCTGGACGAGTGGTCGCTTTTCGTGGGGCTGGCCACTCTGATTTTCACGGTCGTCTCGATTTTTCTCGGAAACATCTTTGCCTCCCAGATCCTGAATCCCGTCAAAAGCGTGACCGACATCGCGAACAAAATCACGCACGAGGACCTGGAGGCGCGCGTCGAGCAAAGCGTCGCCGACGACGAGATGGTCGCGCTTGTCGGCGCCTTCAACCAAATGATCACGCGGCTCGAAAAATCGTTCAAGGCGATTTCCGAATTCAGCTCGCACGTGGCGCATGAGCTGAAGACGCCGCTCGCGGTGATGCGCGGGGAGGCGGAGGTCGCGCTGCGCAAAGAGCGGGGCGCGGAAGATTACAAAAAAGTGCTCATGAACAATCTCAGAGAGATGCTGCGCATGATCCGCGTGATCGACGACATGCTGCTCCTGACGACGCTTGATTACGATCCGCAGTCGCTGCGGTTCCAGCGGATGGAGCTGGGGGAATTCATGAGGGAGCTGGCCGACAGCGCCCGCATCCTGGCCGAGCCGAAGGCCATCCGCGTCAGCCTGGCGGCGCCGGAAATTCCGCTGTGGGTTTCCGCGGACGCGACGCATCTCCGCAGGCTTTTCCTGAACCTGATTGAAAATGCCGTGAAATTCAGCCGCAGCAACGAAAAGGTCGAGCTGCGCGTGCGTGTCCGCGAACCGTTTGTCGAGATCGACGTCACCGATTCCGGCCCGGGCATTCCCGAAGGCGACGTGCCCCGCATTTTCGACAAGTTTTTCCACCGGGAAAGGACCGTGAATCCCGAAGCGCCCGGCCACGGGCTGGGCCTCAGCATCGCCCTTTCCATCGCCCGGGCGCATCAGGGGGACATCCGCGTCCAGAGCCGGGTGCATCAGGGCAGCACGTTCACCGTCGTCCTTCCTCTCCTGCGCCCGTAACCCTTCTCCGCCTTCCGGAACATTAGAAACTTCTAATCTTCAACTAATCTTCCTCTCATCCGCGTTTTCGTATCCTTTCATCAGAAGACGGAACGGAAGGAGGAACGCGATGAAGAACATCCTGATCATTGATGACGACCCCAACATCAGGCGCGTTTACTCGGACCTGCTGGTTTCGGAAGGGTTCGGGGTAAGCGCGGCGAAAAGCGCGGAAGAAGCGACCGAGCTGCTCCTGCGCGAGGAGGCCGATCTCGTCCTCCTGGACATCAACATGCCCGACATCAACGGCATCATCATGCGGGATGTGCTGCATGTCTACAACGACAAGCTGAAGGTCATCATCGCGAGCGTTTATCCCGTCAACCAGCAGCAGCGCTGGATCGCAAGGGCGGATGATTATTTCGACAAGTCGCAGGGCGCCGAAGTCCTGCTGGACAAAGTCCGGAAAGTTTTGGAGGCCGCATGAAGGCCGTGGTTTTTAAAAAAAATAACCCTAAGGAGAATACCGTGAAACGAATTCTGTTAGCCCTGACTTTCGTGATGTTTGCCGCGATGACCGCTTATGCGGCGGAAAAGCCTCAGCCTTCGCCGTCGCCGTCCGAAGCGCCTAAGCCCAAGCATCATCACAGCGCGCAGCCGCATCATCATACGCCGCCGCCGCAGCAGCATCACAAGCATCCGAAGCATCAGCCGTCTCCGGAGGCCAGCCCTTCTCCGGCGCCGAAGCAGTAAGAATTAAAAATTTTAAGGTTTCATAGCGTCAGATCCCACAAGGAGGGAAACATGAAATACGCAACGGTAGCAGTAGCCATGCTGGTTTTAGCTTTTACGGCGCCCGCCTGGGCGGAGACTTCCGCAGCCGCGGGGGGACATCCGGTCAAGGCTTCGCTGGACAGCTATTTCACGGCGGCGAGCGATAACTTCCAAACAAACAAGGTGCTTGCCGTGAAAGACATCCGCGCCGCGTCCACCATCCTGAAGATGGATGCCACAAAGGCGACGGGAACGAGCAAAGACGAAGTCAACACCTCGATCCAGGCGCTCGACAAGCTTCAGGCGGATGTTCAAAAGGGCGCGGTTACCGACAAACAGCAGCTCGAGCAGGTCTTCGCGAAGGCCCGCGAAGCGCACCAGCACGTCAGTAAGAGTTAACGCTGGGCGAAGCCATCTGCTTTGCTGCAAAGGGGGCAGTCCGGGGGGGCTGCCCCCTTATTTTTTTTGTTTGCCTTGAACCCCGCGCCGGCCGAAAGTAAAATTGAAACGGCCGCGATGCCGGTGAATAAACCGGCCTTTTCTCCGTCCTACCCAGGACGGAAAGCGGGGAGGAGAGCGATGCAAAAGAAACAGATCCTGTTGCTGGGCTTGATCTTACTTGCCATGGCCGCATCGAGCTGGGCGGCGGGCAAAAAGCCTTCGGCCCCGGAAACCGCCCCAGCCAGTGAGCCTGCCGTGAAGGTCCAGAAAAGCGACGAACAGTGGCGCAAAGAACTGACTCCGGAGCAGTACCGCGTCATGCGGGAAAAGGGGACGGAGCTGGCTTTCACCGGAGAGTACGTCCACAATCACGAGAACGGCGTCTATCAATGCGCGGCCTGCGGCGCCAAGCTGTTTGATTCCAAAGCGAAATTTGATTCCGGTTCGGGCTGGCCGAGTTTCGACAAAGCGGCCGGGGCTCAGAGCGTGGCATACCGCGTCGACACAAGCGACGGCATGAAGCGCACCGAGATTTATTGCCCCGTCTGCGGCGCCCATCTCGGCCACGTTTTCGACGACGGTCCGACTTCCACCGGAAAACGCTACTGCGTCAATTCCGCCTCCCTGAAATTTTGTCCGATCAAAAAGGCCGAAGAAGAAGCCGCGGCCGCAGCGGCGGCCAAAGCGGCCGAACCCGCCGCTCCTCCCGCCGCGGAAGCCCACTAAACATTTCCCGAAGCGGCGTCATGATACAGCAGAAGCCTGCCGCCTTCCGGATCGCAGACCCAGACATGGCCCTCCGAATCGCTCGCCGAGCAGTGGGCATGCGCCGCGGTTTTGATTTCGCGGATCAGCTTTAGCGTCCCGTCTTTCGAAACTTCCACGATGCCCAGCGTGGCGCTTTTTCCTCCGGGCAAATAGAGATGCTTGAGGACGGGGTTGTAGCTGATGACATCCGGCCCCGCGCCCGCGCTCACGCTTCCGAGCAGCTTTCCGTTTTGATTCAGATCGAGCACGGTGGCTTTGCCTTCGGCGCAGCCCGTCATTAAAAATCCCCAGGCTTCGTCAAGAGCCAAACAGCGCGAGGCGCGGCAGCCGTTCGTCCACTCGCCCGAAATTTCGCGGGCATGAACATCGATCGCGGCCGTTTTTCCTTTCCAGAGATTGGTGAAGGCGCGATCGCGTTCGGCGCTGTAGAGCAGGCCCTCCGGACCGCCGGGCACGGAAATAAAACCGGAATGGACGGGCGCGGCCGCTGGGCCGGGAGAAAGGCTGAAAATTTCGATCTGGTCTTCCCCGGGCTCGGTGACCCAGATTTCATGCGTGGAGGAGATGAAGCGGACGTAATCCGGATTGGCGGCGAGGGCGGCGGAAGAGACGATTTTTTTCAGCGAAGGATCGATGACGTGCAGAAGCCGGGTGGTGCGGTCCGTGACGAAAAGGAGCGAGCCGCCTTCCGCCGCCGACGTGATGCCTTGTCCGTGCCCGCCGGTGTAAGCGTCCCGCGAGCTGAAGCCGCCGATCGAAGCGGCTTCCTGCGACGCGGGATCGACGAGATAAAGGCTGCCGGCGCGGCCGCCCGGCACCAGGAGTTTTTGGAGCTGCGCCGCAAAAACAAGATCGTCGAATCCGATGCCGCCTTGAATTCCGGGAAGCGTGACCGCTTCGGTATCGGAAGCGGGGGGCGCGGTTTCTTCCGCGGGACAGGCCTTCCCGCGGACCGCCAGAAGCAGCGCGAAAAAAAAGATAAGCCGGAACCGAAAGATCAGGATTCCTCCTGGGATTCTTTGGCGGCATAGGCTTTGAGAGCCTCGGCAAGCTGCGTGTTCGATCCCTGCAGGGCCGCGGCGGCATCATTGAGAAGCGCGACGTTCTGGTCCGCTTCTTCGTCTTCTTCTTCCTCGCCCCGTTCGTTCGCCTCGGCGTTCGCGAATTCTTTCAACCGGCCGCTCAATTCCGGGTTCGTCGACTGCAGCGCGGCGGCGCCGTCCTTGAGCGTCTGAATTTCCTGTGCGGTATGGTCGTGCGCATAAGAAACAGCCGGCCATCCGAAAAAGACAAGCATCAAAAAGAAAATGACCGTCATTCCCGTGATGCCTTTCATGATCACCTCCTGGGTTAACGTTATTTTAAAGGCTTTGGACGTCAAAATCCAAATTCTTAATTGTAAGCGAATCCCCGACAGCAAAGAGGGAAATCTCCTGAATTATTCCCCGGGCATCATTTTGATAAAATTCAACATTTCCACCTAAGGAGAAACCATGACCGAAAGCAGAGTTAAGACCGGAATCGAAGGGTTGGACTATGTTCTCAGAGGCGGCCTTCCGGAAAACCATATTTATTTGCTGCAGGGTGAGCCGGGCGTAGGAAAGACGACGCTGGCCATCAATTTTTTGATGGAAGGCGTGCGGAACGGCGAAAGCGTTTATTACATCACCCTTTCCGAAACGAAAAAAGAGCTCGAGATCATCGGTAAGACGCACGGCTGGGATCTGAACTCTTTTTCCATTCTGGAACTTTCCGTGATCGAAGAGCAGCTAAAGCTCGAAGCCCAGAACACTGTCTTCCATCCCGCGGAAATCGAACTGAACCAGCTTTCCCAAATCCTCATGGCCGAAATAGGAAAAGTGCGGCCCACGCGCATCGTCTTCGATTCACTTTCGGAAGTGCGTCACTTGGCTCAAAGCCCGCTGCGTTACCGCAGGCAGATGCTCGCGCTCAAACATTATTTTCTCCAAAGCAACGCCACGGTGCTCATGCTGGATGAGCCGCACGGCCCTTCTTCGGACCTGCAGGTGGACACACTGGTGCACGGCATCATCAACCTCGAAATGTGGGCGCCCGCTTATGGCGCCGTCCGCCGCAGGCTCCGGATCAATAAGCTGCGGGGCTTGAGATACAGCGAAGGCTACCATGATTATGTGATCAAAACCGGCGGCATCCAGCTCTATCCAAGACTTGTTGCGGTAGATTCGGAAAAAACTTATGAGCACGGCCAGGTGGAAAGCGGCATCAAGGCCATGGACACCCTCGTGGGCGGCGGCCTCGACCGCGGGACGAGCAATCTTTTCATGGGGCCCGCGGGATCGGGCAAATCCACGCTGGCCTCGCAATACGTTTACGAAGCGGCGAGGCGCGGTGAAAAGTCCCTTGTCTACCTTTTCGAAGAGACCCTGCAAAATTTTCTGGCCAGGACCTCGTCCATCGGCATGGATTTCAGGAAGTACATCGACAAGGGCATCATCAATCTCACGCACGTCGACCCCGCGGAGCTGACGCCGGGAGAGCTTTCCTCCCAGATCTGGCAGGCCTCGGAAAAAGAAGGCATCCGCCTTCTCGTGGTCGACAGCGTAAACGGCTACCTCAATGCCATGCCCGACGAGAAATACCTCGCGGTGCAGCTCCATGAATCCCTGACATTCCTCAGCCAGCGGGGCATCACGAGCATTCTGGTGATGGCCCAGCACGGCGTCATGGAAAGCATGAGCTCGCCGGCCGATATCACATATCTCGCGGATGCGGTGATCATGCTGCGTTATTTTGAATTCCAGGGCCAGATTAAAAAAGCCATTTCCGTCATCAAGAAAAGGACGGGCGCGCATGAAAATACGATCCGTGAATACCTGATCGGCGCGGAAGGCCTAAGGCTCGGAGAACCTTTGAACGAATTTCAGGGAGTTTTGACCGGATGTCCAACATTTGTCGGCAGTCAGAAATCGATGATGTAAACAGCGGGCCGGAAGTTTCTCCGGCGGAGAAAGAAGAGCTGGCCGTATTGCTCCTCGCTCCTACCGGAGGCGATGCCCTCATTACCTCCGAGCTCCTGCAGAGGCACGGTTTTTTTCCGGAGATATGCCCGGATCTTCACTCGCTTTGCGCGCGGCTGAAGCGCCCGGCGGGTGTCCTCATCGTGGCGGAAGAAGGCGTCGCCTCGCCGCATTTGCCGCTTCTGCAGAAGAAACTCGAGGAGCAGGAGGCTTGGTCGGACATCCCGATGATCCTTCTCGGCGGCGCGGGTTCGAACGAGCAGACCAGCGCCGAAGCTTACCGGTATTTCGGCGGCGCCAACATTAACTTTCTCGAGCGTCCGCTGCGCCTGATTACGCTGGTCAGCACGCTGCGCGCCGCGATCCGCGCGCGCATGAAGCAATACCAGGTCCGCGATCTCATCCTGCAGCAGAAACAATACGTCGAGAACCTGACGCGTACGAACCAGGAGCTGGACCGCAAAAACAGGGAGCTGGAACAGTTCGCCTATGTTGCGTCCCACGACCTTCAGGAGCCCCTGCGCACCGTCGTCACCTTCTGCCAGATGATCGAGACGCGTCTCAAAGGCGAAAGTGACGCGCGGAACCTGCTGCGCTATTTGAGCGAAGCCGCGCTTCGCGCCAAGCAGCTGGTCAGCGATCTGCTTTCTTATTCGCGTGTCGGCGCCGTCGAAAGAAAACTCGATTGGGTGGACATGAATGTGGCCGCGAGCCAGGCCGCGGTGAACCTGAAGGCGCTTCTCGACGAGTCGAAAGCGGTCGTGACGCAGGACAACCTGCCGCGCCTTCTCGGGGACCCGATGCACATGACGCAGCTTTTCCAGAACCTGATCGGCAATGCGATCAAATTCAAGAGAGAAACGCCGCCCCGGGTCCATCTGTCGTGCGCGATGAAAAAAGCACAGGGCCGGGAAGAATGGCTGTTTTCCGTCCGCGACAACGGCACGGGCATCGACCCCCAGTATTGGGAAAAAATTTTCGTCATCTTCCAGCGGTTGAACACGCATCAGCAGGGTACCGGCATCGGACTTGCGATCTGCAGGAAAATCGTGGAATTTTACAACGGCCGCATCTGGGTGGATTCCAAGCCCGGAGAGGGCAGCACTTTTTACTTTTCGATGCCGAAGGATGAATGGCCATGAGGGTTCTTATCGTGGAAGACAACGAAGCCGAACGCGTGATCATGAACGAAGCGTTCGCGAACTTTGACCATGCCTGCGAAATTTCGTACGCATC
>DATJFP010000102.1 GCA_035495615.1 Verrucomicrobiia bacterium
ATTCTGCAGGTGCGTCATGCCGATCAGCGCGGCATACTCCCACATTTCTTCCTGGATCGTGCGGATGGGGTTGATGTCTTTCTGATAGCGGCTCGGCGCGCGGGAAGGATCGGCCGTGTCTTTGGCCCGTCCGTCCAGGCGCGCGAGATGGATTTCCTTGCGCTGCTGCCAGGAAATGCCCGGCACGTCAACGACGATGTGAACGATGTTCGCCTTCTCGTAAAATTCCGCGGGAATAAAGCCGGGGAAAAACGCCACTCCTTCCCACACCGCGCTCTCCCCTTCCTTGATCTGGCGCTTCCATTCCGCGAACACGCCGCCTTTGCCCGTGCCGTAAAGCGTGGCGTAGGCGTGCTCGAAATACTGCTTGAGGAAGCGCGAGCGCGCGGCAAGGCTTTCGTAATCATCGAGCCGGAACGTGAACGAAGATTCATGCAGGGCCGGGATCACGTCTTTGGCCACTTCGCCGCGCACGTTGTCGCGCGACAGGTCCGAAGAATAACGGCTCAGGCCCGCGAAACGCGAAAGGCCTTTGGCGACGGTGGACTTACCCACGCCCGCGCCGCCGGCCACGACCACGATGAGAGGCTTGGTGAAGTCCTTGAGATTTTCCCGGTTCTGCGCAACGTGGCTGACTTTGGTGATCACATCCGCGAGGCGCGGGCCTTCGGCGAGCGCGGCGGGAACGCGGCTGTCGTGCGCCAGGACCCGCTGCAATTGGATGCGCGCCTGTTTCCATGCGATCAGCGCGTAATAATACCGGCGGGCATAGGATTCATCCAGGCCGAGTTTGCGGACCGCGTTGAAAATGTCGCGGTAGCCCGCCCTGCCGGCGGCCTGATACAGTTCGTCGCGATTGATGAGCTCCGCGATTTCGCGCCGGGCTTCGTCGTAAGTCTTCAGCCGCTCGGGGCGCGAGAGGCCGGCCACGTCGAACACCATCTGGAATTCCACTTCGCGGACCCGGACCTCCGTCTCGTAAAGCGCGTCGAGCTCGCGGTGATATTGCCCGGCAAGCTTCAGCGCGGTTTCCGGCGTGAGAAGGTCGAGCGCTTCCTGCTCCTGAGTCCCGAGACGTCCGCGAAGCTCCTGAATTTGCGCGGCCTGTTTCCTGCGCTCGCCCCAGGAGTAGGGCAGCCGGCGGTCGGAAGGAATGTGATTGAAGAGGCGTTCGAGCGCCTCGCCCCGGGCCTTTTCCCCGCGGGAGTCCATCAGGCGGCGCACCAGCGGATCTTGGAGCGTGTGACCGGAGCGCGCGGCGTTCAGGCGCTGGAGCGAGAGCGGCTCGTCCGCATGCTGCATCGCATAGTCGAGAAGGCGCGTGATCTTTTCATCTTCAGTGTCCCGCCGCGCGTAAAATTCCGTGGCCGCAATTTCGCGGAAGCTGAGATTTTCGACCGGTACGGCCGCGGCGAAAACACGCGCGCGCGCGGGACCGAGCAATCTTTCCAGAATGGGCAACGTGACGGGAACGCGCTGGCGGTCGAGCGCTTCGATCACCCTGCGGCGCGTCTGCTCCTCGAAACCCTGAGGCCCCGCGGCCAGGATGCGCACAAAGGCTTCGCCCACGCGCGTAAGGCCGTTCTCATCCGTCAGCGGATGATGGCCGAGATGCCAGGCCACCCAGTGCCGGTCCTGCACCTGGCCGTGGAAAAATTTTTGCGGCTCGAAGAAAAGATCCAGGTATTTCAGGTCTTCCTCGCGCGGCGCGCGGTAATTCTGACGGCTGATGTAATACACGGGAATGTTGTAATCACCGTCCTCCCTGCCGATGTGGATCGGCACGGCCGGGCGCCGCAATTCGCGGGCGAGCAGGATGTCTTCACCGCCGATGATGTCCGTCACTTCCGAATTCGCCAGCATTTCGTCCTCGGACTTGAGCCCCAGCGTGTACGCAATGAAAACGTCGGCCACAAGCGCGGTCATGGGCCCGGATTCCAGGTCGATGGATTCGCCGTGAGGAATGCCCGGAACGATGATGACGGGAAACACGCCCTTGTCCTCGGCCCGCGCCCGCGCGTAGGCTTCGAGGTCCGGTGTCTTGGTTTGGTAATAGCGCTGCGTGAGCAAATGGTTGAAGGCCGCGAGGCTTTGCATGTTCAAATCTTGATAGGTCTGCATCTTAGCCGCGTCGATCAGAAAGGCCGTGGGCGCTTCGAAGAAATACCCAAGATCGTCGTCGTCCACCTGGATGCTGCTGATGATGGGCGCCCATTGATACGCCCAGTAATCCACGGCGTGCTTGCGGAGGTCGCGGCGCGAGCCCCGGCGGTTTCTTTGCTCCAGCAGCGCGGCGCTTTGGTCCAGGTTCCGGAAACGTTCGGGCACGGGCGGCTCGATTCCCATAAGACGCACGCCCGCGGGCGCGAGGCCGGAAGCGCGGTAGGCTTCCATATAATTAAGGACGCCGATGTAGTAGGCGCTGCGCACGGCATGCGCGAACTTGATATCGCGGGCCGCTCCGTAGAGGGAGAAATTCACCATGGGCACGGTGGAAAATTCCGCCTTGGCCCTGTTTTCGCGCGCCAGGGCGAAAATCGCGCCGTTCTCGCGCAGGAAATAATAGCGGTCGCCTTTGCGGTGCGGCGTTCCGAACGCCTGGGCAACGGCGGGTAAATTCGTATCGATCAGGACTTCAATCCTTCCGGTCGCATCCTGTTCGCCCAGCGGCGCTTCGTAGAACGCCTGAAGCGCCGGCTCTTCGTTGATGTGCCGTTCGCGGATGGGCATCTCCCGGCGCTTGGCCGAATCGCGCAGGCCTTGCAGGCTTTTCAGGACACGCCCGGCGCGGGCCTTTACCGAAGCGGCATAAGGCGACTCCGGCCGGATCACGGCGCGCAGGAGCGCGAGCGTCTCTTCCAGCTTCTGCTGGGACAACAGCTCGGCAATCACGTCGTTCTGCGCCAGGTTGAGGCTGCCCGGCTCGGTGCCGTCAAAGTGAGAACCATAAAGACCGTAGGCTTCCCGCGCGGCGCGCAGGTTATCTTCCTTGTCGTCCAGGAACAGGATGCGTGAGGGCTCCAGCCTGCGGTGCGCATGCGACAGGCTGCCGCCGATCGTCTGCATGAGCAGCGAATAAATCGCACGCTCCGGTTTGGCCGCGCCCGCCGCGTCGGAAAGAATGGCGTGGATCGGCTGCAGGAACGGGAATTTGCGGCGCAGGTACTCGAACTTCTCTTTGAAATTGTTGCTCAGGATGTAAAGCGGCACGCCGCGCTCCTGCAGCTTCTGGACCACGGCCTTGTTCTCCGGGACTTCGCTGTAGCTTTCGTACAGCGCGGTGAGAAACACGCCGCGGTATTTCTTTTCAAACGCGCGGAAATCCGCGAAGGTTTCGCCCATGGGCCAGCGTCCCGTTTCCGTCTCACGCTTTTTCAGGAGCCGGTAAATTTTGCGCAGCGCGTCCTTCTGGAATTCTTCCGGCGTGGCCTGGCCGATTTTCAATGCGCCGTAATTGAGATGCGCGGCCGGCGGCTCGCTGAAAATGGCGCGGGCCAGAGTCTCGATTTCCGATTCGGGCACGGACGCGCCCAGGTTGACGGCCAGAAAATGCTTCACAAATTCTTTGGTGCTGCCGGCAATGAGAACGCCCGCAAGATCGAACACAACGGCCTGGAGCCCGTAAACGCGTCCCAGGATTTTTTCCACGCCGATCAGCGCGCGCAGCTGCTCCCTTCGCGCGGCTTCGGCCTGCGCGGCATCCCGCGGTGCTTCGAGAGCGGTCAAATGTCCGTCCAGATTCGAGAGCGTCAGCCGGTCTTCGGTCCTGAGTTCCGGCCGGGACTCCAAAGCCCGAAGCTCCGGTTTCCTGCGGGATTCCAGGCGCTTTCTCAGATACTGAAATTTGTCTTTGCCGTGAATGCCTTCGGCATAGGCGATCGCGCCTTCGATGCGGGAGATCTCTTCGCCCAGGTCCATCATGGCTTCGATGCGCACTTTCAGGGCCTGGGAGAATTTGCTTTCCCCGGCCAGCACCTGGTCGGCAAGCGCGACGGCCTCACGGAATTTGGCGCGGGCCTCTTCCATCAGGGGCACGGCTTTTTCCGGAAGCTGCTTGCGGCGCAGGGCCACCACCGCGGCTTTACGGACTTCCCTGCCGGCAAAAAGAACGATCCAGGCTTTTTCCGTGAGAAGGTAAGGATTGCTCGCGTCTTCTTTGAGGCCGTAATCGATGAAGGTCAGCGCTTCGTCGTAGAGCCTCAGGTTGGAAAGCGCTCGCGCGCCTCCCTGGTAGGCCTTGCCGCGGTCCGCGGCGCTGATTTCTTTGCTGCCCGTGACTTCCTCGTAAAGCTGGAACGCCAATTCGTAATTGCGGGCGCGGTCGGCTTCGACGGCCTGGCGGAATTGGTCCTGCAGCCATTCCGGGGTTCCCGCGGCCTGCTGCTTCTCGTTGATGCGCGCCCACACTTTCTGCTTGAGCGGCTGCAGCGCGAGTTTGAGACGAGAGCCGAACGCTTCTTTTTCTTCGTCCGGAAGCGCAGCCCCTTTGATGGCGCCTTCGAAGGTGGTGACGGCCTGATCTTTGTCCACGGCTTCCGGCGTTTTAAACTTGTCCAGGCGGCCGGAAAGATCCCGCTTCAGCGCCTCGAGTCCCGACGACAAGACCGTGCGTTCCGCGGCGCGGGCCTTTTCCAGACGATCTTCTTCCTCTCGAGCCTGAACGGCGGCTTCGTCCGCGATGAGGCGGTCGAGCTCGGCTTCGTCGCGCGCCGCCTTCCGGGCCTTTTGCGCGGCCGACTGGGCCGCGAGCGCGCGGTCTTTCATGTCCTTCAGGTATTGCTCGCGGTAATCGGTAAGCCCCTTCATCTCATTCGGCTGCAGCCCGTACTTGGTCTTGATCGTGCCCATCACCTGATCGATGTCATGGGCGAATTGTTTGGCAAAGCTCGAGACCTTCTGGTTTTTCTTTTCCGCGGCCTGGCGCACGTAATGCTCGGCCTTTTTGCCGAGAGCGCCGTCCTCGCCGAAATACGCTTCTTCGAATTCGCGCATGGCCGCGGCAATGGCTTCGCGGCGCGCGGCCGCCTCGGCTTCCTGGGCGGTCTCGTCGATCTCGAGGGCGAGCGGGCCCGAGGGTTTGACGACCTCGGCCGGTTTTTCCGGCTCCGCGGCTTTCTGCGCAGCGGGTTTTTCCGGGGTCCTCAAAAACTCCGGGAAGTTCTTGATGCGGTACACCGCGTAAGTCTGTTTGCCCGCTTTCACCGTGGGACGGCCCGGGACGAGCTTCGCCTGGAAATTGAAAACCACGGACACGATTCCGAAACTGTCCGCCTCAAAAACCGCGGCGGCTTCGTTCATGGGCTTTTTGATTTCCTGGCCTTCGACGCGGTCCGCACGGAACACCTCGCCGCGCGCGGTCAGAAGATAAAAGACGTCGTCGTTGTCGGCTTTCGCCCGGACGACTTCGCCGACCACGGTGCGCATGCCGGAGGTCACGGCCTCGCGGATTTCTTCGCCCCTGCGCCGCAGGCGCGCGCGCGTCGCGGCGTCCGAGCTGAAAAAATCGCGGATGCGGTTGAGGACAAGGACAGGCTCGAAAACCGTGATGAGCTGGTTCAGCGCCTGCTGCTGCGGCGAGGCCGGGACAAAAACCTGCACCGCAAACCGAAGCAGGTTGAGGCCCGCGAAAATGCCGAGTGGAAGCGCAAGGGGCGGCACGGCAAACGCGGCAACGGCCGCGGCGATTCCCGCCGCGAGGTTCGCGTAAGCGCCGCTGAAGTCAATCGCCCAGACCTGCGCCGGAGAAAGGCTGAATTCGTGCGCGGGCACGGCGTGCAGCCATTCCCGCCACGTGGGCCAGGCTGGGGAAATTTTGGCGATCGCGGGATTTCCCGTGCTTTTGCCGTAGATCCAGACGCCGACAATGGCGGCGGCGCGGACGAACTGGTAAAGCACCGCGGGAAGCAGGACCGCGAGCGCGATCTGCCATCCCGCCAAAAAGAAAAGAGCCGACACGAAGATCGCGGCGCTTACTCCATGCATCACGCTCCGGACCCGGAGTTTTTCCAATTTGGTCTGGTATTCGCCGCGCTGCGCATCGGTCAAATGCCGCTGGCGGTCCTGCGGCGGCTGCGGGGCTTCAGTTCCGGTACGCAGTTCAGATTTAGCTTCTTCGGCCGGAGGCACGGGCCGGACAAAAATTTCAGCGCCGCGGCGCTTCAAAGCTTCTTCCGGAGTCTGCAGGATGATCTTGCCGTCGTCCAGGAACTGGACTTGAAGCAGGATTTCCTGTCCGCTCTGCGGCCCGTACAGCACGATCTTGTTTTTCGGGTAAACTTCCAGCAGTCCGCGGGCCACACCCCCGGCCTGGGAACGGCTGAGGGTTTTCGTGACCGCTTCGGTGCGCACGCTGCCGTCCGGCGCGACATACAGGGCCGGTTTGTGCAGCCAGTCCTGGCGATGCGTCGCGATCACCCCGGATTCGGTTTCGAAAGCAAGTTCACGGCCAAGCTGGGGCTCGCCGGTCAGGAGATTGCCGAGACGGACGACGATGTCCGCATTCCGCGCGTCCAGCTTGTGTCCGCGGATCACGAGCTCCTGGCCCGGAGTGAGCACGGCCACGGCCATGCGGTCTTCCAGATCCACGGCCTCGATGTCCGCGCGCAGCGCGACGGCCGCGGCATGGAGTTCGTCCAGGTACAGCTGCCAGCGCTCCAGCATCCAGAGCGAATCCGCGATCTGTTCGCGCATCCAGGGCTTTCCGAGCTGGTACAAAAGGTCGGTGATGAAGCGTATCTTTTTATTCTCGGTGAGAACTTCCAGGGCCTCGAGCACGCGGCCGTTCAGCAGCGCGGCCTCCGTTTTCAGATCTTGATTTTCCGGGTGCAGCTTGGACTGGCCATAGGCGCGGATCGCGTCCATCGGGAGCCCCATGGCAAACCGCGCCATCGCGACCGTGACCGTGGGCCGGTAGCGGCCGGGATTGTCGCCAAGCCGCGTTTCCAGGACAGACTTCATCGTCATTTCCGCCACACGCCCGCGGAAGTCGATGATGCGCGCCTCCATTTCATGGCCGACGAGCGCCCGCAGATCTTCGAGGCTGCTTCGAACGCCTCCCGGCGTAAAGCGCAGCGGCACGATCCCCTGCTCTTTGCCGTCGTTCCACGACACGAGAAGCCCCTGAGGCTCATAATTGTGATCCGCGCCGGCATGGGAGATGAATTCCACCCGGACTTTCACTTTCCGGAAATCGAAATTGCGCTGGAGTTCCTGAGGGGGCACCCTGATTTCTGTTTGCGGCGCGTCCGGCGCGAGCAGATCCGCGAGCAGTTTGCTGCGGTCCGCGACCACGGCCCGGACTTTCTTTCCAATCAGATTTTTCCATCCGCCGGTCAGGAGCGGCGCGGGGATCTTGAAAAACGGCGTGTAAAACGAATGCCCTTTGTATTCGCTGATCACGCCCGTGGGCTCGAGCGCGGTGTCGCCTTTTGGATGTTTGAGCGCGATGATGGACACTTCGATTTCCGTCCCCTCGGCCGGAGGCGCCGACAGCACCAGCTCGGCTTCGCGGACCGAAGCCATGGGCCGGGAGTGCGCCTTCGTGGCGGCACGCACGAGCGCGGGAAATTGTTTTCCGATCAGGGCCAGGCGCAGCGCCGCGAAATCCTTCGAGTCCATGGCATGCAGCAGGTCCGGGCCTTCGCTGTAAGGAATGAAGAGTTCGATGCCTTCGTAATCCGCGTGGAAACCGGCGGCATATTCATGGCCGGAGCCGTTGTCGGTCCGCAGGACGAGTTCTTTGATCGTGACCGTGACGGGAACGCCGTCCGCAGCCGAACGCGCCAGCGCTTCCCGCGCCGTCTGCGAACCGCTGAAAACCATCAGGGCCTCGCGGCCGTGAAAATCATGAATGAAAGCATCCCTTTCCGTGCCGACCAGGGCGCGGAGCATCTCGAGCCTTTCCGCCGCGCCTTCCGGGAGGGCGAGGCCCAAGTCCCGCAGCGTCACGAGCCCGCGTTCGCGTCCCTCGTCCCAGGAGACGACAAGGCCCTGCGGCGCGAAATTTTCCGCGGGGCCGCGGTGGCTGATGAATTCGACGCGCGCCTTCACGGTCTTGAAAAGATGCGCGGCCTTGAGCTCCGCAGCGGGCACCCGCGTTTCTGCGGCCGGCAGAAAATCCGCGTGCATTTTTTCCGGGTCCGTGATTTCGGCCGGGACCGTCTTGCCGGGCAGGGAATTCCAGCCGCCGCCCAGCAGCGCTTCGGGAATCCTGAAAAACGGCGTATAGAACCGGAAGCCTTGGGCTTCGCTGATCACGCCCGTGGGTTCGAGGGCCTTGTCGCCGTGCGGGTGATTGAGCTCCACGATCTTGAGCTCGATCTGCTGGCCGCGGGTCAGGCTCTTTCTTTCCCGGGCCTCAGCTTCCCGCGCCGAGACAACGGGACGCAGCGCGCCGTCATGCGATTGTTCCACGCGGTTGACCAGGACGTTCAGCTGCCGCCCGAGCATGAGCCCGCTCAATTTTTCAAAATCCCGGGAATTCTGATGGCGCAATTCGTCCGGACCTTCGCTGTAGGGCATGAAACCTTCGAGCCCTTTGTACCGGACCTCGAATCCCGCGGCGTGATCAAACTCTTCGCCTTCATGCCGGGCCAGCACCAGCATCGTGACCGTGACCGGCACCGGCGTCCCGAGCTCCTGCGCGCGGCGGAGTTCGTCGATCAAGGCTTCTTCATCGCTTGCTTCGAGGACCTCGCCCTGTCCTTTTTCCGGCAGCGGTACAAAGACGGGCATGAGCTGCCCGCCGACTTCGTCTTGGGCGGCCGCGAGATAGACATTCATCGTGCCGCGGATGAAACCGCGGTAATCTTCTACGTCGCCCGCGAGATCGTCCTCGTCGATGAAACCTTCCACGCCCTGGTAATTCACGTAAAGCCCGCGCGGCGTCGCGGATGACATGCCGGTCACCTGCACTTCCAGCGCCGGAGAAATGCCGGAGCGGTCCATGGCCCGCAATTCTTCCATGACTTCGTCCGCCGGACGCTCGTCCGCGCTGCGCAATTCGTTTCTCAGGTGGCCGTGCATCTGCACGGTAGCGGGATTCAAAACCGGAACGACGGTCCCGGCTCTCACGTGCGCAAGCTCCGCCAGCGGGGCCACGCGCTGTTCGCCGCTGTCGGTGATCATCCAGACGTTGTCGTGGCTGTCGATCCCGAGAATCAAAGCCTCATACAAAGCGCCCTCACGACCGGTTCCGGGACGGTTCAGCACCTGCACGACCGTGCCAGGCTTCAGGTCCTCTAAATCTTCGATCATTTTCCCCGTAAAAAGCCTGCGCTGATAACGGAAAGCGGTGTCCGCGACTTTCATCAGGCGTTTGATCCGCGCCAGATTTTCCGCGGCGTTGGGAGACGTAATCGCGGCAAGATTAAGATCGCCGCCCGGCTGCTGGAACGGAACCGTAAGGTCCGCGAGCTGCTTCCAAAGCTGGCCCGCGGTCAGGCGGCGCGCTTCGATTTCTTCCGCGAGATAACGGACCATGCGGTCCTCATCCGGTGCCTGCATGGCGAGGCGCAGCGCGGCCGCGGGATCCAGGCGCGTAAAATCGATGGCCGATCCGAACGTGCCTTCATAAAGCGTTTCCAGAGTGAGCCGGGTCAGCGTGCCGATGCCCCGCAGGCCCTCGCCTCCGCGTCCGAGAATCAAAGGTATCGAGGGTTTGAGCTTGGGGATCTGCCCGTCCTGGACAAGGCTTTTGTCTTCCATGGCTTTCAAGACCTCGGGAAGAAGTCCGGCTTCGGCGACTGCCTTCATGACGGGAAGGTAAAGTTCCCGCACGGAATCGAGGCTGCCGTTTTGGAAATGAACGCGCGCGGGAATGACCGGTGTCCCCTGCTCCAGGTCCTGATCGTACACAAGCCCGTCCGCGTCGTAGAGGCGCACGTCCAGCGCGAGCCCGAGCGCCCAGAGCATGTTCTTTTGAATGTTGACGGCGCGGGTTTCTCCTGCCGCGATCTCCGACTGATGGGCCGTCCGCCAAGTCAGATAGTCGGGCAAGAGAAAATCCCGCACCAGAAAACCAAGAATCTCGTTGTCCATTGCCTTCGGCGCCTGTCCCGGGAGCGGTTCCACGTGAACGCCGAAATGGCGCAGATGATAAGCCGTCGCCACCGCGTAAAGCCACCATGCCCACAGCCGGTCTTCGATCGCGGAGGTTTTCTGCACGGTTTCGAAAACGCGGCGCTGCTCGCCGGCAAAAACCGCCGAGGGCATGAATTCCTTGTAGACCAGGATGAAATGCTCCATCAGGCCGCCGAGCTTGGGCTCGAGCCCCTGAGCGTTCCACCAGGCATTGGCCTTGTCGAGAGCGGCCGCGGCCAGCGCCGGGTCCTGGACGTGATTGAAAAGCTGTTTGAGAACCGCGTCGAGATCCGCAGTAAAAGAAATCCAGAACTGATCCCTTTCCGTTCCGGTCCGCGGGCGGCTGTCGTAGCGGGCCATCACGCCTTGCGCCACGGCGATTATTTTTTCCGCCCAGGCGTCCGGCGTCGCCGGAAGCGCGGACAGCTCGGGCGCCTGCGGCTTTTCGGGCGCGGCCATGATGTCGTCGCCGAGCGCATCCAGTTCCCTTTGCAATTCCGCTTTCTGATCTTCGAAGGCCAGTTTGTCCTTATACTCGTCGTAGAGCGCGGTGAGCTCGCGGCGCACCAGGATCTCGTCTTTCGGCGCCAGGTCGATCCAAGCTTCGAGGGCCGCGAGGGTGAGCCCGCGGGCGGACGGTCCCGGAAACCGCGGCCGGAATTTGGCGTAGAGCGCTTCGGCTTTTTTCTTTCTTTCCTCCGGCTTCAACGCCGTGAGGCCGTCCTCGCGGAAACCAAAGATCTGGCGGATGAGCGGCACGAAAGGCTGGTCCAGGCGTTTGTAGAGCGGCGGCAGGCTCTTGGGATTGAGCAGCGACTCTTCGCTCTGGATGGCGAGCTGGAGATTGGTTTGCGTCTCTTCGAGCCTCGCGCCGCGATGCTCGCCCATGAACTTGAGATCCCTGCGGCTGAAGGAAGGATTGTCGAGCTGGTCGTAGAAAAAGCCTTCGAGGAAATCCCCGAACGGGTCGATCGCGCCTTCGTGATAGAGCGTTTCCATCATGGTATTGTGGACCAGGCTGCGCGTGATGACCGTGATGCCGTAATTGAGCGCGCTGTAAAAATAACCGAACCGCTGCTCAGGCGTCAGCTCCTCGCCCGTCTTCCAGCCGCCCAGGTCGAACCAGATTTCCGGCCAGTCCTCATCCGGATCAAAAGCCACGTTGCCTTTGTGCGGCTGGTTCGGATAAAGCCACGCGTCCACCACCGCGCGGAGCTTGCGGCCGTAAGTGCGGTTGGACCTGCCGTAATCGGTCATTTGCGCCACGCGTTTGGCGGTTTCAACCGGATTGATGAGGTAAGCTTTCGCCGTCTTCATGACGAAGGCATTGATCGCGGCCTTGTCCCTCTCGGTCGCCGCGTCAAAAGCCGCGAGGTAGCGGTCCTGAATGAGCCCGTCAAAGTGGCCGAAACGCTCGGGCACGGCCTTGCGCGTGGCGGAAACAAAGACGCCGAGCTGCCGGCCGTCTTTTTCGATGCGCTTGTTCGCGCCCTGATCCACGCGGTACGTGCCGTGCGCCACCGCGATCGGCGAGCGGAAACCTTTTTTCGGAAGCGTCGTGCGCGAGTGATTGAATTTTTCTTCGGCTGTTATGGCGCCGTGTCCGCCGTACTGGGAAAATCTAGCCGGAGTGAGAACCACACGCCCGTCCGGGGCGTAGGAAGAATCGACGCCGCCGTCGCGGCCGCGGCGCGCGCCGGCCTCGCGCACGTTCATGGACATGTGTCCCATGGACATGCCGAGAAAATCTTCTCCCAGATTTTCTTCCGTGAAGAGCACGCCCGTCGCCTCCAGACTGTCGGTTTCTTCGCCGTTCAGCACCACGGGCTTTTTGAAAACCAGTTTGACCGTACGCTTGCCGTCCGCGGAATCGCCGATTTCTTCGTTGAAGTCGCCGGGCCGCCAGTCTTTCGGATACTGCGACAGGAGGCGGGCCAGACGCTCGAGGACGTTGTCCCCGGTTTCGCGGTCATAGGCTTCGAGGGCCCGGCGGTTTTCGGCGTCAAAAACCATGTCGATCGTGCGCTTGCCCTGGAACGTGGCGGCCTCGATGCCCTGGTCCGTCTCTTTATATGGAAGCGGCGGCCGCGGGTCTTCCGGCGCCGCGCGATCCGTGAAGTGGTACAGCCGCGCGGACGTGAAGCCGAAGGAAAGCGGTGCGGGTGCGCGTTCATAGGAAACGCCCCGCCCGGCCTCTACGGAAGATTCTTCGATTTTCGCGAATGCGTCGAGCACGGCGCGCCTCGACGCGGGAACGTCTTCGGAAACGGGAAAGCCGCCGTAAAAAGCGCGCGCTTCCTGCAGCGTTTCGCTCAGCGCGGCAAGCATGTCGGCGGCTTTGGGCGAGGCCTGATTGAGGCCGGTGGCCACGACCACGTCGAACGGCCCTTCGTCCGCGGCTTTCTCCCGCACACTTTGAGCTGCATAATCGCCGGGAATAATTTCCAGCGAACCGCCGAGGGCCGTGATGAGGTCGCGGTAAGTTTCCACGGTTTTGTTCAGAAGCTGGTAAGGGTTGTACGGCTTGCCCACGCCGCGGACTTCGACGTTCGTTTCGACCACGACAACGTCCAGGCCCATGAGCGCGGCAATGAGCGCCACGCCGCCGGAAGCGCCCGGGTTGATTTCCAGGAGTTTTTCCCCGGCCTTGAGATTCAGCAGCCGGAAGATCCGGGCCGCAGCATCCTTCATCTGCTCCGGAGGCACGTAATCGTCGCGGTGTCCTTCCCGCGCCGCGAGGCGCGCGCGCGAAACCGCGTCGGATTCTTCGCCGAGCGCGAACAAACGATTTTTCAGGTCCTCGACGACCGAGACGATCTTCGCGGCCTCGGGCCCCGTCATCTGTTTCAAGGCTCCCAGAAGCGATTGCGCAAGCTGGCCGCCCGTGACTGCTCCGGCTCCGGGCTCCAGGCCGAATTGCTGCATCAGCTCCCGCCTCTGCTGGGCCCTGTCGCGCCGGCGCTCGTCACTTGCTTCGAACGCTTTCTTTTTTTCCTTGCGGCGCTCAATATTTTTCGCATCGTCCCGCTTCCGCTGTTCCCGCTTTCTTTCTTCGCGCTTTTTCTTTTTGCGGTCGTCGCCCCGGGCTTCCGAGCGCAAAGGCGGAGTCTGGATTTCCGGCGTCTCGGCGGCCGTTCTTAACTCTGACTTTCCATCCGCCTGCGCGCGTCCGTTGACTTCATAATGGCGCGCGTTGCGTGTGCGTAAAAAGGATGGGAACCTCTTGCCGCTCGCCATGAGCGCGTTCTTATAAACTTCTTCGAGCCACGCGTATTCATGCGGCTCCAGCTCGCGCCATTCGCCTTCCTTAAGACCGCCGAGCTTGATGGGTCCGACGGAAATCCGTTTGAGCTCGATGACGCCGTGATTCACGGCCGCCAGCATTTTTCGGACCTGGTGGTATTTGCCTTCGGTGAGCACAATGCGCACTCTCGAACGTTCGTAACCGCCGTCGATCGTAAAATTTTCGAGGACGTAAGCGTTTTCGGCCTTGGCCAGGTAATCACGCGAAGACCGTCCGTCCGGCGTTGGCACGCGGATCGCCACGCCTTTCCTGACCAGCTGCCGCGCTTCTTCCCGCGTCATGCGGCCGGAAACCACGGCTTCGTAGACCTTGGAAACTTTTATTTTTCCGTCGCTCGTGGGGTCCATGAGGAAATGCTGGAGCATGCCGTGCCCGCCGTAAATCATCAGGCCGGAAGTCATCTTGTCGAGGCGTCCGTACAAGCTGCGGCCGGGGGCGCGGAACTGTTCCGGCACCACTTCGAGCGCGACGGGAACATGCGGAAAGCGGCGTTTGTTTCCCACGCTGTCGTGGCCCACGGGTTTGTTGATGATGATCATCGGCGCGAGCGGCGAGCGGCGGCCGTTGACCGAAGGCGCGGTCTGCGATCTCAATTCAGATTTGGGTTCGAACACGTAATGTTCTTCCGTCCAGGCCTGAAGCCCGCTCAGGTCTTTGACGGTGAGCGCGGGTTTGTAACGCGCCAGCGTGTCGCGCGTTTTGTCCGAAGCGGCCACGGCCACGAAAACCTGGCCGGTCTGCATGGCGGCATCCGCTTCTCCGGTTCCGTCGCCGGCGCTCAGGATGGCGCCCGGACCGTAAATAGCGGTGATGCGCTTCATGCTCTCGAGCTTCGTGCGGTTGCCGCCGATGATTTCGCCGCCGGAAGCCGCGACAAGTTCCCGGATGCGCGCGGGAATGCGGAACTCGATGAATTCGTCCGGAATGCCGGTCATGATGTAGAAAGGAATGCCGAGCGTCGCGTGCGCGCGCAGCGCGTCCTCGCCGAAGGGCAGCATCTTCTCGCCGTGCTGCATCTCGTATCCGGCCACGAAGAAACTCTCGATCTGCGAAACAAGGTCCGGGATGTCGAGCGAAGCGAACCGCGCCGAAGCTGCGTCGTAGCGGGCCTGCAGTTCGCCTGTGAATTTGAGGCCGGAAGCGTAGTCCAAAAGCGCCCGTTTCGCTTTTCCAAGATCCACCTTGATCCCTTCCTTTTCCAGGAAAGGGAGATATTGATCGCGGACAAGGCCCGCGGTCGCGCGTCCCTGAAGCGTGGAGACCAGCTCCTTCATTTTTTCCCGAAGCGCCTCTTGCCGCGCGGCAAAATCCGCCGCGCCCATGGAAGCCTCCGCCATTTTAAGGGTCAGGTTCGTGTGGGCTTCGATCACGACCTCGCGCGAATCCGCCACGGTGCCGTCCCAATCGAAGACCACGGCGTGAATCGAAGTCTTCTCCGCTTCCTGCTCCCCGTTCCGGGAAAACTGGAAACGGCCGGCGGCGGCTTCGAAGCCCGTCATGTCGGCCATCTGGTGCACGGGCCCGAAATCGCGGAGGCCGCTCGCGCCCGCGGATTCAATCGCGATGAAAGGCTGCCCGGTTTCCTGCGCGGCACGCGCTTCCGCGGAACCGTCGCCGATGCTGAGGATGCTTCCCTTGCCGTAAACTTTCGTGAGCCGCTGCATCGTGATGGTTTTGGGACGGTCGCCGCCGATGACTTTGCCGCCGCTCTCTTTTATTTTGCGCCGGACCGGCAAAGGAATGCGCAAGGTAAGAAATTTGTCGGCGATGCCCGTGACGATGTAGACCGGCACGCCGAGGGACAAGGCCTTCTCCAGCGCCTGCTCAGCGCCGGGCAGGTATTTCACACCTTCCTGCTGCATGCGGTCCGTGATGAGATAGCTCGTCAAATCCGAAAAGACGTGCGCGCCGTCCAACTCATGGAATTTCGGCCGATCGACGAGAAAAGGCCGGTTCAGGCGTTGGGTCAAAGTCAGCGTTTGCGCGTAATCGGCGAGGATCCTCGCGGCTTCGGCCTCGGTCACGGCCACCCCCTCGCGGTTGAGAAGCGGCAGGAAATGATCCAGGAACGTTTCTCCGGCGGAGATGCCGCGCAGAGTGTCTTTCAGGCCGTGAAGCTTTGTCCGCAGGTCCGCTTCTTTCGCTCCGAAAGCGGCGCCGAGCACCGAGCGCGCCACTTCGAGCGTGGCGTTCGTCTGCACTTCTTTCACGAGATCTTCGCTGTCGGACAGCGTGCCGTCCCAGTCCAACACGACCGCGTGGATAGGCTGCAGCGGTCCCATTTGATCGGAACGCAATTCGGGTCTTTTCGCGAAATGATAATGCTCCGCCGCCCATGCGGAGAGACCGTTAAAATCCTGAAAAACGCCTTTGGGAGCAAAAGGTTCGAGCGCCGCAGGCGATTGCGATACGGCCGCGAAGTCGAGATGGCGCGCCTGAGCGCCGCGGGCATGCCCCGGCGCGTCTCCGACGACGAGCACTTTCCCGTCGCCGTAAATCTGTTCCAGCTTCTTGACCTGCAGGATCCAATCGCGGTCGCCGCCCAGGACTTTCCCGCCGTTCGTCTCGAGCTTGTCGCGGATTTCCCGCGGCACCACCGCTTCGACGAGATCGGTCGAGATTTCCGTGGTCAGGAAAATGGGAATGCCCAGGCCGAGGAAGTAATCAAGTGTTTCGCGCGCGCCAGGCGCATAAGTGACGCCGTTTTTCAGCGCGTGATGCGCGGCCATGAAATCCGCAAGGCTGCTGAAAATAAGCGAGCCCGGCAGGCGGTCATAAATTCCTCTCGCCCGATCGAAACGCGTTTTAAGCCGGGAATCGACTTCGAGAAGCGAGGCATAATGCCGCAGAGGCTGCACGGCCATGAAATTGGCTTTGGCCTTGTCGACGGCCGCATCTCCGGCGGCATCTTCGGGCACCAGGATTTTTTCTTCCATGAGCAGCGGAAGGAAATGCTGGTCGAAAGCTTCGAGCGGCGAGAGCCCGTGCGTCTTGGGCCGCAGCGCCGCCAGCTTTTGCCGCAGGCCTTCTTTCGCGGCCGCGAACTTCTGCTCGCCCAGCACCTGGTCCGCGACGTGAAGCACCAGCTCTTCGTAAATGCCGTTCAGAGTTTCCGCGCCGCCGGTGAGAAGGTTCCAGTCGATCGTGACCGCGTGGACGGCGGGCTTGCCCGCGACTTCGGCGAGCGGCGCAGGCCTGGGAAAATGCTCGTCCATTTCCCCTTCCACGAGGTCCATCATTTCCGGAGACCATTCGCCGCCGCGGTCTTCTTCCTCGAGCTTGAAATCCAGCATGCTGAATTGAAAGCGGGTGACCTTGTAGCCCGCGGCCGTGAGCGTCTGCTCCGCGAGATCCACGTACGATTCGCCGAGCTTCGGGTAACTGGCCTGCGGGTAATCGAAGACAAGCGTCACGGAACTGCCGTCCGGGCGCAGCTGCCGGACTCTTTCGAGAAGCTTGTCCGGATCGATGATGGAAACTTTGCGGTCGCCGGCGCCCAGAAGCTTGTATTCCACGCCGTCGATGACTTCGAAAACGTCCGGGAAATTCACGTCGTCTTCGGGCGTGATAAAGCGCGTGACGTCCGCGCGCTCGCCGATCATCTTGAACAGCTTGAGGTTGATGGACCCGATGAAAACCGCGAGCGGCTTCGGCGCGGCCGCCGCCGAGGTTCTGAGTTCCGGCTTTTGCTCCGGGCCTCGGAAATGAAAACCAAAACGGCTCCGCGTCCCGTCCTCGTGCGTGACTTCGGTATAATTTTCCCCCGGCCCGGGCGGAAATTCGATGCTGTTGCTTTTGAGGGCCGGCCGGTTCATGTCCGTGTAGACAAGCGCCTGTTTGCCATGGTCCGAATAAATGATGGATTCCTGGTCGAATTGCGCGGCCAGATGCAGGATGACTTTGGCATTGGCCTCGTGCACCATAATAAGGAAGCTGTCTTCTTCGCCGCCGTAGAAGCCTTTCACGAGCGTGAACAAGTAACCTTCCTCGGTCAAAATTTCCTTCAGCCGCCGGAACCTTCTCTCCAATTCCTCCTTGCTCAGGCCCTCGCCCTTCGGATTTTGCCCGATGCTGATCAGCGAGAACTTGCCTTCAGCCAGCAGGACCTTCAGCTCTTCCGGCGTCAGATGCACTTCGCCGCCGTGGCCGGCCCGGAATCCCAGGCGGATCAAAAGCTCGTCGCTGCGGGTGATGTTCGGCCGTATCTCGGCGCGCCTTCCTTCCGGCTCTTCGGGAAAAAGATTTTCGTATTTCCAGTGCGGATGTCCGTTCAGGTACCGGCGCAAGGCCGCGATTTTTTCCGGCATGGCCTTCAAATGGGTTTCCATGGCCTTCAGCTGCTTCGCATTGACCAGCGCGGTCTCGGACAAAGCGCCGCTGCGGACAAGGCTGGCAATGACCTGGACGGCCTCGAGCAGGCTTGGGCCGAGGTTCTTCTGATACTTCTCACGCCAATCCAGAAATTTTTCCTCATCGTCAGGATGAAGCGGGTTGTCGCCGAACTCGATTTCGTCGAAGCGCTTGAGAATGGCCACGTACTCGAGGAATTCGCGGATCAGCGCATGCGGAATCTCTTCGCCGCCGTGCCATTCCCGGAAGAAATCCTGCACCACGCGGCGCTGGTCCCGCAGCGACTGCGACAGCAGATCGATCTCACGGCCCGTGGCCATGATCCGCTGCGCGACAGCCTGGCGCGTGTCTTCCGCGCGCAGGAGGCTGTCGACATGTTCAAAATAACGGTGGGCGCGGTAGGCAAAATAAACCGCTCCGGAAAGCAGGCCCGCGGCGAGAGGCAGCACAACGGTCTGCCAGCTGAAAGGCGCGAGCAAAGCCGCGGCCAGGGCATGCGTCAGCGCGGCGACGAGGCCGAGGACGCCGCTCTCGAGAAAAATATGGCGCGCGGCCTGACGGGGCATTTTGTCGTGATGAGCCCGCATTTCCGTTTTCGGCTCAGGGTGCGCGGCATAAAACTGCGCCACGAGGCGCTTGTAAATCTCATAGCCTTTTTCGCTGCGGTAAAGCAGGCCGTCTTTGAAACCATAGGCGGCGAGATCGATGCCGGAGGCCTTTTCGTAAACGTCTTCGATGTATTTGCGGTGCAGCACGCGGTTGTATTCGTATTGCACCCGCGGCTCCATGGGCGTGCCGCCATACTTGCGCGTGCGTTCGCGGTCCACCTCGTTATTGTCTTCCGTGAGCATTTCCAGCGCATCCGCTTCCCAATGCAGCTGTTTGAGCCAGTCCTTTTTGCCCGGCGACAGCAGCCACTTCGAGTCGATCGTGTCTTCGAGCAGCGGGATCTTGGAATTGTCGTGCGTCTCCACGATATCGCGGACCGCCGCCTCGTCCGCCGCGCTGAAGCGGGCATCGTCTTTCAGGACAAGCGCCGCGATCTCGCCGGCCGCCATCATGTGCTGCTGACGCGACAGGATCGCCTTTTTCCTCAGCGCTTCTTTTTCCAGGCGCTTCAGGCGTTTGGCCTCGCGCTCCGGTTCGTTCGTTTCCGGCATGGCGTCGATGGCTTTTTGAACGTCGTCGATGTCGCTTTCGCGGATCTTGCGCAGCGTCTGGTAACCGATGCCGCTGTCATGAAACAGCGCGGCGGTCATGCCGTTCTTGACGTCGGTGCGGGTGACGCTCCCCTTCGCGAACTCGTCGACGAGGATCTCCGCCATGAAATTGAGGACGTGCGTGATGTGGTAAATGGGGCTGATGTCCTGCGACTTGATGAGATACGGCAGGACCTTTTGATACAGGTCTTCGACAAGGGCCGCTTCGTCCCCGAAGCCCGCGGCGCGGAGCTTTCCGAGCGCTTGGTCCAGCGGGCCGCGCGCCTTTTCGATCTGGAACTCCACGTCGCGCTCGACGGTCTCGGTGATGCGGCCGGTTTCGGCCGGTGAAAGCTCGCGCTCCATGAGCGCGGCCTGTTCATCGGTGAGCTTTTCAAAATAGTCCTGAATTTCGACGGGCGATTTTTTGTCGAACGCCCAGCGCACGTCGGGATAAGTCAGCGTCCCGGCCAAGGCCCGCTTGCGGACTTCCTCGATCACCAGGCGCTGCACGCTGGCCGCCACCGCGTCTTCCAGGTCGAGCGGCGTAACTTTCGAGTAGCTGAACCGCATTTCCGGCCGCATCTCGGCATGGCGCGCGTCTTCCGGAAAAGCGTCCTGCTCCGGCAGCCGGAGCGCGGCGGGAGCCGGCGCCACCATGTGGACCGACCACTCTTTGGGCAGATCGAGC
>DATJFP010000103.1 GCA_035495615.1 Verrucomicrobiia bacterium
AACGCCGACAGACACCGGAACCGCCGCGCCGCCCGACGATACGATTTGGACGTACCGGGTCGAATTGAGGACCGCCCAGGTTTTGCACAAGCATGTGCAGGAAGTGGCCGGTTTCGGCAAGGAGAATATCGAAGCTTTCAAGGCCGCCCTCAGAGACTTCGGAAAAGCCGTGAAGCTCGCCGAAGACCACTGGCCCTCCGCCTCGCCTCTTTCCTCCTTGGAGGACACCTTGCTCGGCCTGTACGAACAGCTCCGGCCGCTTCCCGTAGACCGCATGCATTTGGCCTGGTATGTCCTGACGACGAATTTGATGGAGTTCGCCAAGTCCGACGGCGTGGACCAAGACCGCTTCGCCATGGCCATGGCCGGATATCTCAAAGAAACGGTCGAGGAAGGGGATTTCTCCCGTGCCGCGCGAAACCAGTTTTACCAAATCCTCACGTCCATTTCATCCCGGGTGAAGGATCCCGCGATTCCGGCCTTGAGAAAACTTCTGGCCGAGGCTTTTGCCGCCCACGCGGGCTTGCGTGCCAAGGGCGGCGACAACGAAGATAACCGCACGCCTTACGCGTCCATCCTGGGCGATCTGGCGCGGGGCGAAGAAGTGCCCGCGGTCTACGCGGAAATGTCCGGCTTGCTCGCCTCGGCCCTGGCGAAGTACGACCATCCTTACACGGTCAACGTCGTCCTGGGGGAAATGGCCGGCATCGTCCCGCAGATGCCGGAGCCTACGGTCGCGGAATTCCGAGAAGACGTCCGCAAGGTCAAGGAGAAGGCGGGCAAGCCCGCGCAAGGTCCTTTGGTGAGAGCTTATGGGGAGCTTGGCGCGCGCGCCCAGCCGGCCGAGGCCTATAAAGATTTTCAGGAAATCATGGCCATGATCGAAAGCACGGTCGAGGATTGGAAAAAGGTTCCGGCCCAAGGCCAATCCGAATATGGTTTGTGGCTGACGGGACTGCGGCATTTGGAGAAGGTGATTCCGCGCATTCCGCAGGAAGAAGTGGAGGCGGCACGCAGCCGCGTGTTCACGCTTATCACCGCAACTCCCGCGGCACCCACCAATGACGAGCGCCCTTATGTCACGGCGCAGGTCCTCAAGGCGCTGCTTTTGAGGCAGGCCGGAAAAGTTTTTCCCGATGTGTCTTCCAAAGCGGCGAAGACCCTCGATGAACTTCTCCTCGAATTCGGACGCCCTCAGAATCTGGGACAGCTGAAGGCTCTCTGGGGCGGCCTGGTCAACGACCTTGCCGGGAGTCCGGACGAAAAAACAATTTTGGCCAAACTCAACGGAAGAATCGAAGGCATGCAGGGTTCGGCTGCGCGGCAAAGGCCGGCGGGCGGGCCCCAAGCTGAAGCGCCCGCGGATGAACTCTGGCTGAAAACCGAGCTGCGGGCCAACGAGGCTGAAGAGGCGCTGACAGACCTGGACTCGCTTTTCCGGCAATTTTTCGCGGAACGCGAAATCGATATCAACGGATTGAGCCGGAATGTGGAACAGGTTTTCGGCCCGGTGTCCGCCGCGGCGGGGCCGGAAATCGTCGAAGGAATTCTCCAACGCTTTGAAATTCCATGGGACAGCGAAGAGCAGAAGCTTGCGGCCTGGTTTGGGCTGGCGCATGCGCTTGTCCTCCTCGGCGCTTTCGGCGAAAAAGGGCAGGCGGCCTTGAAAGAGCCTTTGTTCCGCTATTGGCTCGAGGCGGGGGAAAGCCAGGGCGAGACCGCGGAAAAAGTGCAGAGCGATATCGCTCATAGTTTGTCGATTCTGGCGTACAACGCCGACGTTCCGTCTATGCCGGAATGGAAAAAACGTTTCCTCGAAGGCTTCCAGCGCATCCAGGCCGCGCATCCGGGAACGTCCGTGGGCTACCGCGCGTTGGGACAGCAAATGGGATCGCTGGCCCCGCGCATCGACAAGGCCGAGCTTCCGGAGATCGCCTCGCATCTGATCATGCTCGCACAGCGGTTCGGCACCGAAGACACCGATCTCGCGGAAAGCGATTGGACGCACATGGTCGAGAGCCTCGTCGAGATCGCCAAGCGCCTCGACCCGGCGCAGGCTGAAGGGCTTTGGGAAAAAGTATTTCCCGCGTATGAGGGGATCACGCTGGATTGGAAGGGGTACGAAGAAACGCGCACCGTGTTCGGAGTCCTGCTTTCGCTGCTCGCGTACCATCGAGCCGGCATGAATCCCGCGGACGACGATCAGACCATGATGCTGCGCGGCCAGGTTTTCGCGGCCGTTCTCGGCGCCGCTCCCAAAGGCCGCGTCAAGGAAATGGCGGACATCGTGCAGCGGGAAACCCAGAACGACTTGCAGGCCGCCGCGAAAGACACGCTCACAAGCAAGTGGGGCGGAAGAATCGCGTCCCTCAAGGATGAAGGAAAACGTCTTTCGCCGTCCCGCCCGGAAGACGAAACTCCGCCTCCGGCCGGGGACGGACTCTGGTTTTTGCATCCCGAGGACCGGCGCAACGAGATGCGGACCGTGGAGTCCATCAAGAGGGACATCGACAAATTTTTAAACATGTACATTGGAAGGCCTCTCGAAGGCGAGACCCTCGAAAGCAGGGCCATTGCTTTAGGGACAAAGCTTTGGGATTACACGGCCGGAACCCTGCAACCCGGAGAAATCAGGTCCGCGGTGCAGGCCATCCTGCAGGCTTTTCAAACGCACTGGGACGACAATGACAAACAAAACGCGGCGTGGTACGGCCTCTCGGAATCATTTTTCGGTATGAATAGAATCATGGCGCCCGCGACCCGCGCTCTCATGGAAGGGCCTCTTTTCCGCTATTGGAGCGAAGTCAAAGGGACGGATCCCATGGCGAACAAGACCCGCGATATTCTCTCCAGCGTTCTCAAAGAGCTGGCGTCGTCCGCGACCCCCGAAACGGCCGCGGCCTGGCAGGAACGCTTCGAAAAGGCTTTCAAGAAAATCCAGGATGCGAATCCGGGTACTTTGGCCGGTTATATGGGCCTGCGCCAGGGTTTGACCGCCCTTATTCCCATTGCGCCCGCCGAAAGGCTGCCTTCCTTATATAAGAGCCTCATGGGGCTGGTCCGGGGCTACGGCCAGCAGAATCCGGACCATCAGTGGGCCGATGCCGTGGGTGAGCCCCTCTGGCTGATCGCGCAGCGCAGCGATCCGGCGGATTTGAAAACCATGGAGCGCGAGCTTGCCGAGGCTTATGACGCCGTGACCGCGGATTGGAAAAGAGGGGCGGTTGAAACGGCGAAACTTGGAGCGACGTTCAGCATGATCCTCATGCGCACGCTGGGAAGGGAGCAGGACGGAGAGGCGCATAATCTTGTTTCCCAGGTTTTCGCGGATCTTCTTTCGGGAACTTCCTTGAGCGCGCGCGAACTCACGACCGATGTTTTTTCCGGCATTACAAACGATCTTGCCGCCTCCCCGGACGCAGAGACGTTCCGGCAGAAACTTCTGGCCCGCCGGCAGGGCTTCCTCGACGAGGCCGCCAGGAAGGCGGGAGCGCCGGCGGAAGAAAAGCAAGTGCCGGACGACGGCCTCTGGTTGAAGTCGGAGCTCCGGGCCGCGAATCCTTACCAAGACGTGACGGACCAAGCCGTGGCCAAATACTTCCGGGATTCTCCAAACACTTCGCTGCGGATCTCGTCCGCGGTTCTTTTTGGAGAGCTCGACGATCTGATTTCTCCGCTCCAGGGCAAAGAGCTCGGCCTCGCGGTCGAAGCGGCTTTCAACGCGCTCAAAATTCCGGAGGGCACGAACGAGACCACGCAAGCCTGGTTCTGGCCGTACGCTGCAAGCGCGCTCGACCGGACCCAGCGCGATTGGCCCGCCGAATCGTACGGTAGAATCGCCAAGGCCGCGGCGCGCGCCGCCCTTGGATTCACGGCCGTCGACCGCGCGACTTCGCTGGCCGGTTCCGCCGGTACGGAAAAAGGGCGCAAATCTTTTTCAAGGATGCTGAGCCGCGCGGCCTCGGAAGCGACTCCGGAGGATGCTCGCGATCTCCTTCAAATCCTTGGCCCGGGGCTTGCCCGCCTGAAAACGGAAAATCCGGAGGGGGCCTTCCCCGTGATCGAGACGGCCGCGGAGGCTTTAATGTGGATCGCAAGTAAAGCGCCGGAATCTTCGCTCGATGAGGTGTGGCAAATGATACGCCTTGCGGTGGAACTGACTTCGCAGCACGGCGGCCGTGAGGCGTCCGGAGTTTGGCGGCACCTCATGGATGCCCTTGAGGGCCTTGCGGAGCGGCTGCCGCGGGAAAAAATGGCCGGCCTTCGCAACGAGATTCTGGAAATGCACGCGCGGGGTCCCGAAGCTTTCCGCACGCAGGAGATCGTGCGCCATGGGACCGCGGAGGTCCTTGCCCGCATGCTGGCCCGCGACGAAGGGCGCGATCCTTACGGTCACGGCAAGCTTGGCCGTGACGTCCAGGCCGCTTATGAACTTGTCCTGGAACAGCCTCTGGGAGCGGTGGAGACCGGCCTGGCGGACCGCATGGCGCGCGAAGTTATTCATGATTTGCAGCAGGCCGCGACGGAGCCGCTTCGGAAAGCCAAGCTCGACGAGAAACGCGCGGCCATCGCGGACCTCGTGAAACGTGCCGTGCCCGCGTCCGAGTCCGGCGCTCAGGCGGAGGTTCCGCTGGACGACCTCTGGGTGATGGAGACCGTAAAGGCCGAATTAAGGACGGTCCCGGCGAACGATCCCGCCCAGGTGGAGACGGCCGTAAAACAATACCTCCAGGGAGCGACCAAAGCCATTACCCAGGAAGACATTTGGGAGGAAGAGGACCGTTGGCGGGAATTTGCCGAGGCGATCGACTTCGATTTCAAGGGCGCCAAGCTGAACCCTACCCAGGCGCTCGCGTGGCTCCAGAAAGTGATCGAGTCCTTCGGCCTCATCGGCGCGGCCCATCCTTATGTGCGCGGCCGAGCCTCGCTGGCTCTCTCCGACCTGTCGCGGCGTCTCGAAGGCCTGCTCGACAAAAAGGAACGTGCGTCGCTGGGAGCTCAGATCGTCCGGATATGGAACGGCATTGATGTCCATGACGGACAGGCCGCGGAATCCGCGCGCCGGGAACTGGGAACGTTTCTGACGCACACCGCCTACGAAGCCGATCTCGAGCAAAGCCGCGCCATGTGGGAAGCCCTTTCGGAAGGATTGCAGGCTTTCCGCGCCGCGCCTCTTGAGGAACTTCCGAAAAGCGTCTATGAACCCGCGGCCGACATGATGCGCAATCTCGGCCGGCATGTGTCTCCGGAAACCGCGCTTGCCATGTTCACGGAGATCGAGGCGTTGGCCGGTTCGCTGAAACCGGTTCAGGACAGAGATACTCACATGATCTGGGGCCGTCTTGTGGAGTCGTCGGAAAGTCTGGCGTTTACGCTTCCCGCGGACCGCCTGCAGGATGCGGTCGAGCGTCTGGTGCGGCTGCACGCCGGCGCGCCCGCGGCTTTCGTCGATCTTTATGGCCCCCGGCTCCACTTCAGCCGGTCGCTTGCGCGCATCCTGGTACGCATCTCCGGACGTGACGAGTACCGCGGCCAGGGACTGATCCATTTTACGGAAGAGTTTTTCCAGAAGCTGACGGAGAAGCAGGGAAAATCTCCCGACGCGGAAGCCCTGGCGCGATTTGCCCGTCAGACGCTGAATTATCTCGCGGCTTCCGACGCGGATGCCGTGGACAAGATCGTGGCAATGCAAAAGGCTCTCGAGGATACGTCCACGCGGCAGTCGCCGGTGACGGAATCCGCGCAGGACCGTGCCGCGCCTGATGATACGCTCTGGACGAGGACGGAAATGAGAACCGCCGCCGAGCAGCTCGGAAAAGCCGACATGTTTGTGGAAAGATTTCTCGATGAAACATCCGAAGGCATATATAACCGCGCCGTGGAGGATCTGACGACCTGGCTTCAGGCCGTTGGGAATATGACGTCGCAGGAATCGGCGGCAGCTTTCGCGGCCGGGATCATTCAGCGGCTCGACAACCCGTCCCAAAGCACGACCCTCGAACAAAGACAGGCCATCCGCAGTGCGCTGGCCAGCGCTCTTATCATGAGCCTCACAAAACTCGATATCGAAAAGACGCGCGCCAAATTTCCGGGCCTGCCCTTGAAGCTGCTCGGATTTTGGAAGGACATCCGGGGGAATTCGGAAATCGCGATCCGGTCTAAAGAGAGACTCGCCGAGACCCTGCGGCAGGCCGTCGTGTACGTGGAACCCGGCAAGGAAAAGGCTTTTTACGATGCCGTCTCCGCCGCCTTTAAGGAAGTGCAGGCGCGCTATCCGATGTCCGCTGAAACTGATTACGTCGTGATTTTGGGAGCGCTCGCCGAGCGCATGAATTCCGCGCTCTCCAAAATCTTTTTCCTGGAAATCATGTCGCTGCTTCCCGGGCTCAAGGCCGATCCCGAACCGCTCGATCAGGGCCTGATATTTTGGAGCGCGGCTTTGCCCCGCCTGGACAAGCCGGCGGAACACATTGCGCTGAGAGAAGACGCAGCCGCGAGTCTCGACGCTTTTGTCCAGGCTTTCAAGCGGCTGCCCGCAGAACAGCAGAAGACAGAACGTCCTTCCCGGATGGGAGCGCTGCTTTACGCGCTGCTGATTTTGCGCGCGTATGGGCATGACGTAAGGGCGGAGGATGAAACCGTGAAGGATCTGCAAGTCGTGATCCACGATCATTTCAGCCGGCAGGGGCTTGATGATTCCTTTGAAACGCTGCGCGGCCGTATCGTCTTTGCCGTCCAATCCGCGTCCAAAGAAGTTCTCCGCCAAAAAATCGCAGGCTTGCGCGCGGGCGATTCGGATAATGCCAAGCGCACCGGCCCGGCCGCCGCGCAGGAAACCACGGCGCCCGACGATGGAGTTTGGATTGTAGAGAAATCGGAGATGCGCGCCGAAGACGCGGACAATCCCGAAGCATGGCGGCAGATGATCCGGGGTTTCGCCGCGCAAAAAGGCGACGCTCGCGCGCTCGCGGGGTCTTTCGACCTCCAGGCACGGGCGTTCCCTTTCTTCAGCGATGCCGAACAAACCGTGGTCCGGGCCCTGGCCGCGGATTTGACGTCCGAAGGCATGGAGCGGATTTATGAAAACGAGCCCAATCCCGGCGCGCGGATTTTCTTTACGGCGAGACTCCTGGCTTCCGTGCTGCGCCTCCAGAACGAAAATCTTTCCGGCCCGAGCGCGAGAAGGGAAGCGCTTGGGGACGACGTGGATCTTTTGTTCGAGGTCATGGAAGGCCTCCGGGACGAAGGCGCGGAAAGCACGGCCATGAAAGAGATCCTGGCGGAATCGCTGGCGGACCTGGGCGGTATCGTGTCTTTCGAGGAGCTGGAGAAGCTTTGGGGTTACGCGGATTCGCTCAAGCGGCGCAACGAGTATCATACCTTGGCCATCGTCCTGATGCTCATCGCGGAATCGCTGGCGAAGCAGAGCCTTTCCGGGCGGGGATCCCGGATGATGGCTTCCGATGTTTTCGCGATCTTCAAGTCCGTGCAGGGCCAGGGTCTCGAGCAGGATTATGTCCGTTACGGCGCGGTCCGGCTCCTGCGCTATTCCATGCAATACTGGGCGGACATTTCTCCCGCGGATATTCTCGGCGATCTCGTTGACGCTTACCGCAATACGACCTGGAAGGACTCCGATTACACGGCGGCTTACGGAAATCTCTTCGGCGTCATGGCCTCCCGGGAGTCCCGCGAGAACTTTGCGCTCTACGAACCGCTGCTCTTTGAGATCATCGGCGCGCTTCCGCGATGGTATTCGTACCTGAACAACGGCCTCGGCATGGGACTGATGACGCTCGCGCAGAAAGATTTCCCGGAACGCCAGGCCGATCTCGCCAGGCGGCTGCTGGGTCTTCTTGGGGGCCTTGAGAGCAATCGCTCTCAAGAGGGGAAGCGTGCCCGCGAGGCGATTGCAAGAGGTCTTGCTTACAGCCTGACCACGCTCGCGGGAGAAGATGTGTGGGAGGCGAGATCGCTTGTCGCGGCGCTGACGGATCTTTTCTCGGCCACCGACGACGATGGCCGCAATCTCTTCCTCAAGGACGGCAAAAAACTGGACTCTGTGGTTTCGCATCTGACGGCGGGCGGGGACGCGAGCGTGAAGGCGGGAAAAGTCCGCGACGTGCTGAAGGCCCTGCAGGAAGGCGGAGAGCGCATGCAGGAGACGGCTCCCGAACCGGAACCGCCGGCCGATGCCGGTGA
>DATJFP010000104.1 GCA_035495615.1 Verrucomicrobiia bacterium
CGCCAGCGCTCTGCTCATCCCCCTCGTGGATTTTTTACCCTTCGACGACCCGCGCGTCATTTCCACACGTGAGGCCATCGAAAAAAATCTGGTTTCCCACGGCCTGGTTTACCGCTACCTGTCCGAAGACGGGCTTCCCGGTTCCGAAGGCACGTTCCTGATCTGCACGTTCTGGCTGATCGCCAATCTCGCCGGTCAGGGCAGGCTCGACGAGGCAAAAAAGATTTTCGAACACCTGGCGGGCTTTGCAAACGACGTGGGGCTGCTTCCGGAAGAAATGAATCCGGGCACCGGGGAATTTCTCGGGAATTTCCCCCAGGGGTTCAGCCATCTCGCGCTTGTGCGCACGGCGCGCGCGCTTTCGATGAGGGAGAAGGGGCAACATGCGGCCGCGGCCGATTTCGTCAAAGAGGGCTCGGTGTGAGCGGTCTGAACTTTATTCGGTTTCGAGGACCTGTTTGAGCGTCGCGAGATCGCGCTCCACAAGTTCCAGGTCGGAGCGGTAATCCTCGTACGACATGCCCGGCCGCTGAAAAAGCGTGAACAGCATCTCGGAGCCGCTTTCGTTAGGCACGACGCGCATGGGCACGAAAATTTCCGCGCCCGACGGCGGCGTGATGTAGTGGTCGAGCACGCCGAGATCGTTCTTCGGCGCGAACTGCAGTTTCAGCGGCCCCTGCGGCGTCTCGATCAGCCAGTGCCCATCCAGCCGTTTCACGGAAAGGCAGAAGGCCGGCGCCCATTGGGGAAGATTTTCGGGATTGGACACGAAGTCATAGACTCTCGCGGCGTTGCAGCGGATCGCGACGCTCAGCGTCTGGGCCGGCACGGGACCGGCATTACTCGTCGGATTCTTCATGTTGGCTCCTCTCTTTTTGGCTCCGGCCTTTGTAATTGAACAAATCCGGCAGAGAAAAATCTTTCTGGGTCCTGGCCTTGAGCGCGTTCAGGATTTTCATCTGGATGTTCACGGTGAGCGGCCTGCCTTTGCGGGCGTTGGCCACGTTTTTATGAGTCAGCTGTTCGGTGGAGCTGGCTACAAGATCGTGATTGGTAAGAGAAAGCCCGGTCATGACGCGGTCCAGAGGCTGAACCCCTTTCAGCGGCGCGCCTTCCATCAGAGCTTCCTTATAAAGCGCTCGAGCAGGCCGTTGAAGATTTCCGGCGCCTCGAGATTGACCAGGTGTCCCTTTTTTTCAAGCAGATGCAGCTCGGCGCCGGGAATGCATTTTTGCATGGCTTCGGTTTCCTGCGCGGTGACGAAAGTGTCTTCCATGCCCCCGATCACGATCGCGGGGCAGCGGATCGCGCCCAAAAGATCCTGCGAGTCGCGGCGGCCGGCCATGGCGCGCGTCGCCTCGCACACGCCTTCGCCCGTATTTTCCAGGATCAGGCCTTCAACTTTTTTGACGAGCGCCGGGTTGTTCGCCCTCGTGGTCGCGCCGAGCAGATTTTGGATGACGCCGGGCACGAACGCGGCAAGGCCTTCCCTGGAAATCTTTTCGATTGTCTTCACGCGCTTTTCTTTCACTTCCGGGGAGTCGGCGTTGGCGCGCGTCGCGAAAAATCCCAGACCGCGGACGCGTTCCGGAAACTGGCGCAGGAATTCAAGCATGACGTAGCCGCCCATGGAAAGCCCGCCGATCATGACCGGCTCATGGATGCCGAGTTTATCCAGAATCTCCGCCACGCCGGCCGCGGTTTGAGGAATCGAAGGCTCGGCCTGGCGCGCGGATTTGCCGAGGCCGGGAATTTCGGGCGTGATGACGCGCGCGAAACGCGACACGAGGCGCACCTGCTCTTCCCACATTTTGGAGGAAAGCGGGAACGCATGCACGAGCACGACGGGTTTTCCTTTTCCGGCTTCGGAGTAAGCAAGCATGGGGCGTATTCTACACGACGGCAGGCGCCCCGCGGAATTTTTAAGCGAGCAGCCGCGCCGCTTCCCTGAGGCCGGACAGATAAGCGCCGTGGACCGTGCAGGGAAACTGTTTGTTCGTGGCTTCGCCCGCAAAAAAAAGGCGGTCCGCCACGGGCTGGGACAGAATTTCGTAATCGTCCGGCGAGGCGCCGGTGGGAATGTAAGAATAGGACCCGCAAGCCAGCGGGTCCGTGGCCCAGCGCGTGATGCGCGTCCTCACCGGCTGCGGCGCCCCGGGAAAAGCCACGCGCAAGGACGTCATGGCCTGCGCCACGATCTCATCGTCGTCCAGAATCTCCATCTTGCGCGCCTTGTTGCCGCCGGCAAGCGCCACGAGGACGGGCGCCTGCGTCAGCCGGAAACGATTGACGAAACGGGTGAACGGCGCGTCCGGGCTCGCGATGCCGATGAAGTCGCGGTCCGCCGGCCAGAACACCTGGCCGAAATCGAGGAACACCATGTCCAGAACGCCCATGCCCAGGCGTTCGAGCGCCGCGCGCTTCCACTGCGGCAGGTCCGGCTCGAACCGCACGATGCCCGCCTGGAGAACGCCGAGCGGCAGCGTGATCAGCGCGCAATCCCCCAGAAATTCCCCATGGTCCGTGTCTACGCACACGGCATGCGGATTCCACCGCACGACGCGGACTTGATGGCCGGTCAGGATGTGCGCGTAATCAAGGCGCGTCAGGTTCTTCAGCACCTGATCGTAGCCTTCGGGGAAAACGAGATTCGGTCCTTCAAATTCGTTTTCCTGAGAATAATATCTTCCCGCGTGAAAGGCCAGATCCGCTCCGGAATAAATCACCTGAGATTCCTTGAACCATTGGCGGAGGGGCGGCGGCACGGCGCGCGTCTGCGGATGCTGGTCCACGACGTGCTCGGCCGAAAGATGCGGGCTGAGATAAGGCGCGGCTTTGGTGATGCCGGTGACCACGGATTCGAATTCTTCCCTGTTTTCCGCGGCGATCGCGTCGTCGACGAGCTTCCCGTCCGCATCGTACAGGTAAAAATTCGAGTACTCCGCGGCGATCGTGCGGGGATGCGCCTTTTGCACGAGGTCCATGATGGGATTGCCCGTGGCGCCGTGCACGACCTGGGCGCCGAGCTCGAGCGGTTTTCCCCAGCTGCGGTCCGTCCAGATCCTGCCGCCCAGGCGGTCGCGCGCTTCGATCACGGTCACGTCCGTGAAGCCGGCGAGTTCGTTGGCGGCGGCAAGGCCGGAGATTCCCGCGCCGATGATGATGATGCGTTTCTTTGCCGTCATGAAAACATCCTGGGAGGAAATGGCCTGCGGGGATCTTTTAAGGCAGCGTCCGCAAATTCCTAACGGCCTGCTCCCCTGTCAGGCTCTTTCATCTTAGAAGGCCCGGGAGGGAGCCGCATCAGCCGGGGGCCCGAAGGACTGTAGGAAAAATGCTGATTGTCGGAGAGACGCAGCGGGACCCGGAATTCCGGCTCAGGGCTTGTAAGAAAGGCGGTAGCCGATGAGCGGTTCGGTCAAAATGTAGACTGGCCGGTCCGGGTCCGGCTCGATCTTGCTGCGCAGGTTGCTGATCGTCACCCGCAGCAGATGGTCGGCCTTCACGGCCATCTCGGCTTTGTTCCAGACTTCCTGGAAAAAAGTCTTATGCGTCACGACTTTTCCCGCCTGCATCACCAGCGTTTTCAAAACCGTGTACTCGGTCGGCGACAAATGAACGGGATTGTCATCCACGCTCACCAGGCGCCGCTCGATGTCCACGGTGAGCCTGCCCGTCTTGAAAACCTGATTTTTACTGTGCGGCATCCACCGCCGCAGGACCGCATGCAGACGCGCCAGGAGCTCCGCGTTGCTGAACGGCTTGGTCAGATAGTCGTCGGCGCCGGCATAGAGCGCGGCCACTTTGTCCGCCTCTTCGTCGCGGACCGACAGGATGATGATGGGAATGGAAGAGCGGCTGCGGATTTCCTTGGCCACTTCCACGCCGTCTTTGTCCGGCAGCCCCAGGTCCAGGAAGATCACGTCCGGGCGCACGGACACCGACGCCTCGAGCGCGGTCTGCGCGTCGACGGCCTCGAAAATCCGGTAGCCCTCCGAAGCCAGCGTCGCCTTCAAAAAGCGGCGGATCGGCCTTTCGTCGTCCACGATCAGAATGCGGAGAGCGCCCATCTTGGTCACGCGTCTTCCTCGACTTTCCACGGAAGCGTGATCACCACTTTGGTGCCTTCCGGCGAATTTTTTTCAGCCCACATCATGCCTCCATGCGCTTCCACGATCCCCTTGCAGATCGAAAGCCCCAGGCCCGTTCCTGGAATTTTCCGCGGGCCCTGGACGCGGTAGAATTTTTCAAAAATGCGCGCCCTTTCTTTGTCGGGAATGCCGAACCCCTGGTCCAGGATCTCGAAAAGCAGCCTGTCCCGGGCCCGCGACGCGCGGATCTCCAGCGGCGACCCCGGCGGCGAATATTTCAAGGCGTTCTCAATCACGTTGCCGAGGACCTTCATCATGAGCGCGTAGTCCATGCTTACTTCCGGCAGGTCTTCGGCGACCTGGATACGGATGTTCCGTCCGTTCAGCTGCTGTTTGGAAAATTGCTGCAGCGAAACGCCGATGAGATCCCGAACCTCGCACGGCCGCGGGGAAATCTTGAGCGCGCCGGATTCCACGCGCGTCATGTCCAGCAGGTTCCCGACGAGATGATTGAGGCGTTCGGATTCTTCGTAGGCGGTTTCGATGAGCTCGCGCCGCGTGTCTTCGTCGAGAGCCGTGTGCTCGAGAAGCCGGCTCAAGGTTCCCGTGATGGAGACGAGCGGCGTCCTCAGGTCGTGCGACACCGAGCTGAGCAAAAGGGACAGGAGTTTTTCTTTTTCCGCGGCAAGGGTGCTGGCGCGCACGCGCGCCGTCAGATTGCTGATGATCAGGCCCACGACCAGGAAGACTCCGAGCGGGATCCAGTCCTTGTGGCTGAAAGCCATGAGGCTGAAACGCGGGGGCACGAAAAAAAAATCGTAGAGCAGCACGCACGTGATCGAGGCCGCGATGGCCGGGCCTTTTCCCCAGAAAAGCGCCGCGATCACCACCGCCAGCAGGTAAAACATGCTGAGGTCCCGTGCCGGCACGACGGCCTGGGCAAACCAGGCCACCACCGTCGCGAGGACTGCCAAGGCCAGGCTCAGGACATACGGATTGCGAAAGCTCTTGGGAATCAAGAAGGTACCCCCGCTGGAATGATATCAAAAACCGCTCCCTGCCGCATCCCTTTCGCGGCTTTTCTTTAATTGCTGATCAGGAGATGGCAGTTGCGCGCCAGATTGCTGACGAGCGTGCGCAGCACGTCGCCGCGGAGCAGGTTGACCAGCGCGCTCCTTTTCGTGGTCCCGATCATCACGGTATTGACTTCGAGTTCCTTCGCGGCGCGGGCAATCATCTTTCCCGGATTGTCCCCGAACTGCCAAATCGGAATGGCGGTCAGCCCCTGCCTTTCGATTTCCGCCTGGGCGGCCGCCAGCAGCTTCACGGCTTCCGAGGATGGCTCCACTTCCATGGGCAGTTCTCTGGACGGAGGCGTTTGTTCCACGAAGTTCAGGTAGACCGCCTTCTCGCCGAGCGCCTTGGCACGCAGCACGGCTTCCTGCAGCAGGTGCCGGTTCATGGAGCGAACGGAAACCAGAAACGAAGAACGGTAAAGCGAAGCGAGCTCGTGCGCCTCGGAAACCGTCAGCACGTTGACGGCCGGAACTTCGACGACCTCCAGCGGCAGCAGCTTCTTCGAGACAAAACGCAGCGACAGGCCCGCGGTGAGGATGCTTCCCACGAAGAGAAGGGCATTGTGTTTTTGCACGCAGATCGTCGCTTCGACGAAAAGAAGGACAAGCGCGGCCCCGCCCAGCAGCAGACGCTCGTGACTTTTGAGGGAGAGCGCGGAATTCGTGGCGCAGCTCGCCAGGTTCAGCGTGATGGCGCCCACGACTCCGATCGCGTACAGCGCGGCAAGTCCGATGAGGTCATGCTCGACAACCAGGACAAGGATCGGCACGAGCGTGGCCACGATCAGCGCCAGTTCCGGCATGCCGAAACGGTTCAGGCGCGAAAAAGCCGGCGGCAGCTCACGGTCTTTGGACATGACGAACTGAATGCTCGCCAGCGCGCCGACCGCGGTGTTGGCGGCCGAAAGCAGCAGAAAGCCGAAGATCAGTGAGATGAGATTGCCGTACCAGGGGCCGATGTAATGGTCGCCCAAGGCGCGAAGCATGTCTTCGGTATGTCCCGTGAGCCCGGGAATCGCATTCATCGCGATGCCCAGCAGAAACGTCAGGAGCGAAACTTCCAGCAGCACGGGCCAGATCGCCTGTTTCGAAGTCTTTTCCACGGGCTCGACCATGACGCCGGTCATGTTGGCAATGGCCTCGACGCCCGACAGCGCCAGGACGATCCCGACGAACACGCTCCAATTGTGGCCCCAATCCGAAGGCGGGGACGCGAGTTCCACGCGCCCCAAATGCGGCACCGTAAATAAAAACAAAATCCCCGCGGCGACGGAAGCCGCGAGCGCGATCCAGGTCGCGATGGTGCCCACGGTGCTGGGCCCGACCCAGTTCAGCGCGCCGATCATCAGGATCGCGGCAATGGCCCAGAGCGCGGGATGCGCGAAATGAAAATAATGGAAGGCGTCGAGCGCGCTCAAAGAAACCGTGACCACGTAGTCGGCCACGAGAAGCAGCGCGCCGATCACGGCGAGAAGCTGCGAGCGGTGTTTCACCGCGGAATACACGCCGCCCCCGTCGGGATAAATGCGGCAGATGATCATGTAACACACGGCGACAAAGGAGGTGAGCAGCGACATCAGCCCCAGAAAAAACCAGGAGGCATGCCCGGAAAGCCCGAAGGCAATCCCGAGGACGTACGCCTTGCTCGTCCCCCAGTCGCCGTAAAGCATGGCCCCGGCCTGGTACCATTTCAGTTCGCGCGGCCGTTCTACTTTTTTAGTGAGCAGCATTAGGTCCTCGATTTGAAAAAAGGTTAACAGGATCCGGAATTTCCGGGATCTCGGACTTAATCAAAAGGCATCCCGGGAATGCGTTCGCATTTCCCGGGATGCCTTCCGAAAGGTGACCCACGATTTGATTCTGTTAAACGGCCGCTTCCCCGGATTCTCCGGTACGGATGCGGATCGTATTTTCGACGGAAGAGATGAAGATTTTTCCGTCACCGACCGACCCGGAACGGCAGACTTCGACGATGGCATCGGACAGCTTCTTGACCTGCGCGTCCGTCACCACGATCTCGATCCTGAGTTTCGGCAGGAACGAGGTCTTGTACTCCGTGCCGCGGAACTGATGCGTCACGCCGCCCTGCTTGCCGTGGCCTTCCATCTTCGTGACCATCATGCCGGGATAGCCGATTTTTTCCAGATGCTGCCTGAGTAACTCCAGCTTTTCAGGCCGGATGATTGCTTCGATTTTTTTCATTTTATTTCTCCGTTTTCGTCTTCGTCTTAGCGAACCTGAGTCACGGCTTCGAGTTCCGGATAAGCCGAGCCGCCGTGTTCATGGACATCCAGGCCCTGGAGCTCGCCTTCGGTCGAAACGCGAAGATGGCCGGTGGCCTTGACCGCGTACATGAGGATCAGGCCGGAAACAAGGGCCGCGATCCCGATGATGACGTTACCGGTGGTCTGCGCCATGAGCTGCGTCATGCCGCCGCCGTAGAAAAGGCCTTTTACGACAACGGAAGAATCCATGCCGGTCGGCGAAGGAAGACCGTACTGCCCCGTGGCGAAAAGCCCCAGGCTGATCGTACCCCAAATGCCGTTGATGCCGTGAACGGGCCAAGCGCCGACGGGATCGTCAATGCGCCAATGTTCGAGCAGGTCCGTAGCGAGCACGACCAGCACGCCAGCGATCACGCCGATGATGATGGAACCGCCCGGAGAAACCCAGTAGCACGGGCACGTGATGGCGACCAGACCCGCGAGAATGCCGTTACAGGTCATGCCGCAGTCCCAGATCTTCGTGCGCGGAAAAACAAAGAACAGCGCCGAGAGACCGCCCGCGCAAGCCGCGAGCGTCGTGTTCGTGGCAACGCGCCCGATGCCCTGGAGGTCCATGGCCGAGAGCGTGCTGCCCGGGTTAAAACCATACCAGCCAAACCACAGGATGACCGTGCCGACAGCCGCGATCGTCATGTCGTGGCCGGGCATGGGTCCGCCGCCGTCGCGCTTGAACTTGCGTCCGAGACGAGGCCCGAGGGCAATGGCGCCCGCGAGGGCGATCATGCCGCCGATCGTGTGAATGACGGTCGAACCGGCGAAGTCACGGAACGCCGCCGGCTGCATGAGAGCAAGCCAGCCGTCCGGTCCCCAGGCCCAGTGGCCGAGGATCGGGTAAATAAAACCGCTGACGACAAAGCTGTACAGCAGGTCCCCGATGAATCCTGTACGGCCCACCATGGCGCCCGAAGTGATCGTCGAGGTGCAGTCGGCGAAAGCGAACTGGAAAAGGAAAAACGCCAGCGTCGCCACGCCCGAGCTTCCGTAGGTGTCCGGAATGCCGTGCAGGAAATAAAACTGGTTTCCGATCAAACCGTTCCCCGCGCCGAACATCCATCCAAATCCCCAAGCCCAGAAAAGAATGCCGCAAAGGCAGGTATCGACGATTCCTTCCAGGAGGATGTTGATGGTTTCACGGGAACGCGCAAACCCCGCTTCCAGCATCATGAAGCCGGACTGCATGAAAAACACGAGAAACGCCGCAATCAGCGTCCACATCGTATTGATCGGATTGATGTACGAAACAGTCTCTTCGGCCGCGTAAACTTTCGTTCCAAAAAAAGCGGGGATCCCGGCGATCAACAGGAAAAGCAGCGCCACGCCCCCCATCTTGCCGCCCAAAAGCGCATAAAAAAGACGACGCTCTTTCGGATCTCTCCATTTTTTCAAAAATCGATTGATCATGGTATCACCTTTCGTTTCTAAGCTGTTTTTCGAAAATCAAAAGCCCCTTGCCGGGCCCCCGGATTTCCGTGTTGTCGTGAAGTCTGACGCCGTCAAAGCGAGGTTTGTGCCAAAGACCGGCAAAACGGAAAATCGGTTTGTTTTTTGATGAAAAATTGATGCCTAACAAGGGGAGGAAAAAAGAGAAAAAACGGCCCGCAAAGCCTTGGCCGGAGGCCCTAAGGGAAAATCCACAAATATGAGCGCCTGTTTACAAATTTGTAGCCAGGGTCGAAAGAAACGACAAGGATGGTCAGGCGGCCTTGGCGGCGGCCTCTGCTTTTTTGGCCGCGAGCTTCCGCGTGGGGATGATGGTCACATTGATCAGGCCTTTGCGGGTACGGGCGATTTTCCGGAAGGCGGCTTTGGTCAGGTCGATCTTGCGGTTCAGGCGCTTGTTCGGGCCGCGGTCGTTGACGCGGCAGACGACCCATTTGCCGTTCATGGCATTGATGACCAGCAGCTCCTCCTGGAAGGGATAATCATAGGAAGCGCAGGTCATGGCATTGTCGTCGAATTTTTCGTTGTTGGCCGTGCGCGGGTTGATGCCCGGATCGTTGCGGCTGTACCAGGACGAACGCCCGATCTGGGCCCGCGAAAAATCCAGGTCCGGAAATTTCGCCCGCAATTCATGGACGTAATTCCACACGGCGATCGCCGCCGCCGTGAACAGGATAAGAAGCAGCGGAAGCGCGTTCTTCCGGTTGATCAGGAACATCGCATTGTCTCCGCGCCGCGGGAAGCGGGCCTCGGATCCGGCGCATAGCCGGAAAGGCAAAACGCCACCCAAAGCCCAAGCCCCAGGGAAGCGAGCGTGTCCGCGGGCCAGTGCCGGTTCAGCAGGACGCGCGAATAAGCCGTGCAAAGCGGCAGTATAAGCCAGAGCCAGCGCCACGGCGCCCGCGTCTTGAAAAAAAAGACGGCCGCGGCGCCCGCGACGATTGCGACGTCTCCGGAAGGAAAGCTTTCGTAAGGCCGCGTGTCGGAAGCCAGGGCGCTCCAGTGAAAAAAAACAAACGGTCCCACGCCCGTGTCCGGCCGGGCGCGCAGGAAGATCATTTTTAAGGTATTACAGGCCATGCCGGCCGCGGCGGCTCCCAGGATCGCGCTGGCCGCTTCCCTGCGGAGTTTGTTTTGACCGCAGAGCCAGGCCAGGACATAAGCGCTTCCGAGATAAACCCAAAGCCGGCGGCCGAGATGCCTCCCGAGACTTGCGGCCAGACCGGAAAGCGCCTCCGTCCGCGCCTGGAAGGCCCCAAGCAGAGGAAGATCCAAAAAGAAGAGCGGCGTCAGGAAGGCGAGGCCCGCGAGAAAATAAAGCGCCTGCTTTTTCCAGGGAACCGAGCGGAGGTAGGCGGGCATGGGCCGGAAGTAGCCGTTCTGCGCCTCGCGGATAAAAATCAGCGCCAGCAAAATAAGAGTCCACTGTTTGGCGTTCAACATCGGGGCATTCTACATGAACATCGGCCGGCGATGAACGATTTTCCTCCGGCGGCGGAATGATGTGCCCTCTAAAGCATTCCTTTTCCCGGCCGTTGTTTAGGGAAACAGGAGAACGCCCGTCCCATGCAAAAACTCTTCCGGTCGCTGAGCGAAAAGGCCCTGGACTACTACGTCGTCTCGTCCGGCAAGGTGCGCGACATCGAGGTCCTCAAACGCGCCAAAGTGGCTGTCGTCTTTGCCATCACGTACGCCTCGTGCGGCTGCGTCTTTGCCCCGCTTTACTACCGCCTGGGTTCGCCCGCCGGCGCCCTTGCGATCGTGGTATCGGACGTCCTGATCCTTCTGGCTCCCGTGAGTCTCCGCCGGACCGGCTCCAACGCAATCGCCGGTAACTGGATCGTGGCAAACGTTTACTGGCTGATCGCTTACCTTGCGACTTTGAACGGCGGGCAATATGGCCCGTCGCTGGCCTGGCTGGTCACGATCCCCGTGGCCGCGACGCTTCTTTGCGGCCGCTCTTCCGGCATGCTCTGGACCGCGCTGGCGATTTTCCAGATGCTCGCCTTTTACCTGCTCGGCACCGCAGGCTTCCATTTTGCCGACCAGTTTTCTCCCGAGGTGCGGGGCAGCGTCAGGACCATTTCACTGAGTTTCCTGACCTTCCTCGCCCTGAACTTCGCGCTGATTTACGAACATTTCAACGCCCAGACGATCGAGCTGATCCGCGGCCTGGCCGTGATCGACGAGACGACCCAGACTTTGAACCTGCGCGGCTTCATTCCCCTGGCGCGCCAGCAGCTGCGCCTCGCAACCCGCGACCAGCGCGGACTGGCCATGCTTTATTTCGTGGTGAACGGCATTCAAGGGCTGCTCGACTCGGGCAACACCGACGCCGCCGACCGCCTGATGGCAAGGACCGCGGCCATTCTCGCGGGAACTTTCCGCTCCTCCGACCTGCTCTCGCGCGTGGCGCCCGACCGTTTCGTGGTTTCGGTCCTCAGCGTGGGCGCCGCGGAAATCGACATCCTCTTCGGCCGGCTTATCGTCAATCTGGAACGCATGAACAGTCAGAAAAAGGCCGAGGTCCTGCGGCTCATGATGGGCGCGGTGCCGGCGCAGCCCGACAAAAATACGACCGTGGAAGATTTGCTCGAGAAAGTCCAAGAGGACATGAGGAAGAAGTCCGCGCCCGGAGGCGAGCGCGGGAAGTTTTAGACAGCCGCCGGAGAAAAAATTTCCGCCAGGGACGCCGGCCGGGGCTCCACGGCATCGCGGATCTTCCGGCTGTACGCTTCGTACCACACCGACACCATCCAAAGCCTCAGCATCAGTTTCGCCTGCCGTCCGTCCCCTTTGAGAAACCCTTTGATCTTTTCAGAAAGTTTGCGTCCGTCTGCGGAAAAAATCGAGCGGAAGGGTTCCCGCCACGCGGATTCGGCCAGCCGGCGCCGCAGGGTTTCATCCTGCGCCAGATAACGCGGCCAAGGCACGTCAAATCCCCGTTTGTTCCGGCTGAGCACGGCGTCAGGCACGCGCCCGCGCTGGGACTGCCGCAGCAGAAGCTTGCCCTGCTTTCCATCATAGAGCCTGCGCGTGGGGAGCGCCCCGGCGATTTCCATGATGCGGCTGTCCAGAAAAGGGACACGGCATTCGATCGAAGCTCCCATGGTCATGCGGTCGTTGCGGTCCAGGATCGAAGCGAGAAACGTGTGCTGGTCGTAGTACATGGCCTGCCGTAAAAGATCGTCCGGGTAAAGGTCCTCTGCTTCGGCCAGCACCTGCTCGCGGAACTGCATGCCGCCCGTGCGCTCCATGCCGAGGGACGCGAGCTCCGCTGGGAAAATCTCTGCGGAATTATAAAAAACGGCCTGGCTGTCCGTGCGCAGTCCGGAAAATTTTTTGAGCCTTCTCGTCTTGTAATGCCAGGCCGCGGCAAAATCCGGCAGGAGCTTCGCGGCGGTCCGCGCCAGGCGGTCGTTCAGGAGGTGGTAGCGGTAATAGCCCGCGAAGATTTCGTCCGAGCCTTCGCCGGAAAGCAGCACGCTGACACGCGGTTTCGCGAAGCGCGACAGCGACAAAAGATGGGGCGTGCTCGCGTGAAGCATCGGCTCGTCGTTGATCCAGCTCGCCTCTTCACTCTTGTCCGGAAGCCGTTCGGGCCGCAGGATCAAATCATGGTAGTCCAGGCGCAGGGCCTTCGCGGCCTGCTTGGCGTCGGCGCTTTCGTCAAGCCGCGGGTCGTCCATGCGGACGGTAAAGCTCGACAACCGCTTTCCCGGATGTTTCGCAAGCGAAGCCGCAATAGCCGTCGAGTCCAGGCCTCCGCTCAGCAGAACGCCCACCGGCACGTCGCTGATCCGCCGGCGCTGAACCGAGGCGTCGAGCGCCTCCCTCAGCCACGACTCCGGATCCTGCGGGAGCTCTTCCCGCGTTTTGCGCACGCGGTCGGCAAGATTCCACCAGCGCGTCGTCCCTTTTCCGTCTTTGTTCCAGACCAGGTAATGCCCGGCCAAAAGCCGGCGCACGCCGCGGAAAGGCGTCCTTTCCCCGGCCACATAGCCGAAGCACATGAGTTCTTCCGCCGCGCCGGGATCGAGCTCGAACGGCACGCCCGCGGCAAACAACGCCTTTTCTTCGGAAGCAAAATAAATCTCGCCGCCGCTTTCATAATAGTAAAGGGGCTTGATGCCGGCGTGGTCGCGCGCCAGGAAAAGTTCGCGGAGCTTGGCATCCCAGATCGCGATCGCGAACATGCCGTCCAGTTTTTCCAGGATGCCCGCGCCTTCCTCGGCATAGCCTTTCAGCACGACTTCGGTGTCCGTGTCGGATTCGAAGACGTGCCCTTTGGCCTGGAGTTCCGCGCGCAGCTCGCGGTAATTGTAGACTTCGCCGTTGTAGGCGATGTGATACCGGCCGTCTCGGGTGGCCATGGGCATGCGTCCGCGCTCGGACAAATCCAGGATGGCCAGGCGCCGTGATCC
>DATJFP010000105.1 GCA_035495615.1 Verrucomicrobiia bacterium
AATTCTCCATCCGGTTTTCGGACTGGGATTCTTCATGAGTGACCAGAGCGTCCCGCGCGTCGATTCCGCGGGCAAAGGCGTTATTTTTGAATTCATCGCCGAAAGTGGACATGCTGATGGTTTTATTTTCGGGGATCTTGACCGAACCGTCTTTGGGCTCCACGGTCGTCGTGCGGCGTTCCTTCTCACTTTTCTTAGGGTCAATTTCCCACACGCGGACGCCTCTCCCTTTGACTTCGATGACTCCCGGGTCAAGCACTTGCATTTGATAGGGAGTCAGCTTCACCGTTTGTTTTGTCCCGTCTTCCTTAATCAATTCGGCCTGGCGCTCATACACATCACTCATGTTCCAGACCACATAAACCTTGTCGCCCTTGTAAACCGGTTTTGATTTGCCGAATTTATCAAGGGACGTTTTATAGCCGTTCGGGTGCGTGATCTCGATTTTCGGCTCTTTCCCTTTTTCGCCGGGATTCATGGGATCTTCTTTTATCGCGACGTCCTTCGCGTCCGCCGGAAGCGGCGTCGCCTGATAGACCGGCCCTTTCTCCGGATCTTCCGTTTTCTGGGGACCGAGCTGCACCACATGCTCAACCCCGCCGGTTGTTTTGATGATCACGACCACCGGAACATCACTCTGGTTCTCGACCTTGCCGTCCTTGAATTCGTCCTTCTTGGCCTCCGCCTTTTTCGGTTCTTCGGGCTTTGCTTCGTCCTTGATTCCTTCCCCGCTTTTTCCCGGCTTGATGCCGTACTTATCGAGTTCTTTTTGCGTTGCGCCTTTGTCCTGCGCATGGGCCGCCGCGGGCAGCGCGATCAAACCGCAAAGCATGAGGGAGAGAATTGATTTGGGAAGTTTCATCACGGGCTCCTCAGAAATCAGTCTGCTGATACTGTTCCTTTTGGGACTGTCACTAACGCCACAACTGTTTGATTTGTTTTTCGTATTTCAAACGGAAGAATTCAAACTCCGGCGTCAGCTGGTACACGCCCCTCGAAACCCGCCGGAACCATCCGAGGTGGTTATCATACAAAATCGAGACGGCATTATCGATGGCAAGTTTTTCGCGGATTTCCCCGACGGGCGCGGGCCCGCGCTCCAGCAGGTACATCGCCACCCGGATCGCCTTTTCCTTATAGACGGTAAACAAGGGCTCCCGCGTGCTTCCGCCCTGGTTCAGGTCGAGGCTGCGCCCCTCGAACTCCCTGATCGCCAGGTTCTTGCGCGCATAATTCGTGCGCCCCTTGAATGCGGCGGGCTCGAACTCCACCACCACTTCCCGCGCCGCGGCGTCCAGCACCATCAGCCCGCAATGCAGACGCTTCAAAAGCCCGCACATCCTCTTATAAGACTTCGGCCAGCGCCCGCCCTTTTCCAAGGGAATGTAGGCATACACGAGCTCGGTCATCTTCAGCCGCTCGATCAGCTGATAAACCAGCTGCAGATTGAAAGCCGTCTTCATCTCGACCACCAGCAGCTCATCGCCCTTGCGCGCCATCACATCGAGACTCTCGACCTCCGAATGCACGCGATACCCCTTCTTCTCGAGAAAAATCTTCAGGGGCAGGTACATCTCGACTTCTTTCATAACGGCATCCGGCAGTAAGAGAAAGGAATCCCAAGGAGGAAAGTCATGAAGGAATTATATAGAAGCGCGGGCGGGGTTGGAAGGGGGTGCCGCTGCGCTATTCCGCTTCGGGCCGGTTTCTATTGTACTTCCGGCTCCGAAGGAGTCTCCGGAGTTTTGTTTTTATTCAAACGCTTCTCGCGCTTTTCTTCCTGCTTCTTGCGCCGCGCTTCTTCTTTTTTTCGTTTGTTGCCGCTGTAATTGACCCGCATTATGCGCTCCCCGCACTCGTTGGAGTGCTTGATCGGTTGATACCGCGTCGCCGCGTTAGGGCTGAGCGGATTTGAAAGTGAATTTAAGGGTGATGAATTCGGCAGGCACGACGGGCGCGAAATCCACCAGGACCTTGATCTGGCCGGAAGCGATCTCGCGCGGCGTCATCGTGGTTTTGTCGCAGCGGACCGCATAGGCTTCCTTGGCCGAATTTCCCTTGAGCGCTCCTTCACGCAAAAGCGCCCGCAAAAAGGTCTCGATGCTTTTTCTTATCGAGGCCCACAAGACTTTATCATTGGCCTGGGAGGCCGTCCACTTCATGCTCTGCACGATGCTCTTTTCGATGAAAAGCGCCAGACGGCGCACCGGGATGTAACGGAAGATGCCCTGATAGCCGCGATGTTCTTCGAGCGTCCTGGCGCCCCAGACAAAAAACTGGTTTTCTCCATGCGGCTTGATCGCATTGATCCCGTGCGGATTCAAAAGCTCCTGGTCCCGCGAAGCAAGGCGCTCATCCACATCCATCACGCCTTCGAGCACCGCCTCCGCGCCCGCCGGGGCTTTCCATACGCCCTGTTCCCTGTCGGTGCGCGCGATAAGGCCCGCCACGCTTCCGGCCGGCGTCGAACGACGCAGACGTTCCGGATGCTTCGCGTCGGGGATCAGAATGCGCGGATAATAGAATGCGGCGTCTGACGTCCACGGGATATTTCCATGCTGCACCGCGAGCGCGGCCTGCTGCGTTGTGCGCACTTCTTCGGGAAGATCGATCAGCGTAAAAGCCCTGCGTTTGCGGGCATAAGCAATGACGCTCGGAAGCAGCTGCGTATTTTTCATTCCGGGGATTGTAAAAAGACCGAAATCTTCGACCTCGTCCAGCGCATCGAGCGCCTGCTTCAACCGCTCCTCATCGAGCGGCTTTGCCGCCCGCACCACCCACACCTTCATCCCGCCATTCAAAAAAAATTGCCGGACCGCGTATCCGAGCTCGGCCGCATCCATCAATTCCCCGAATTCCTCCTCGAACTGGGCAAAGTTCTCGATCTCGACGGCCTTATAGGAAGGCCCCTTGCTTGCCGCCCCAATCATGGCTGTGGTCGACGTCGCTGCCGCCGCGATCGCGTGTTCGCCCGCTATAACCTCCTTCGCGGAGGAATCGGACGCCTTCTTGCTCTTCTTTGACTTCACGGGCTTTTTCTTCTCGGTGGGCATGATATTCCTTTCAGTGTGGGTGCAGAAGCAGAGTAACACAGATTACTGCCGGAGAGAGAAAAGAAACGCGGCCGCCGCCAAAAACGAGTTCGAGTTATTTACGGGCTTCCAGCGCTTCCCAGCGGGCATAAAGGTCGGCCAGGCGGCGTGCCACTTCGTCGGAACTGGCAAGCGTGTTCGCGACCACTTCAGAACTTCCTGCATAAAAGGCGGGATCTCCCATCACCTGGAAAAGCCGCGCTTGCTCGGCTTCGGCCTTTTCGATTTCAGCCGGAAGACGCGCGAGCTCATTTTTCTCAGACGACGAAAGCTTGCCCGTGCCCTTCGCCGCTGCCGGTGCAGATGCCGCGGGACGGGGCGCGGGCTTGGCCTGGTTGATGGCTTGGCGCTCCTCGTGGACCTTCAGCCAATCGTCGTAACCGCCCGCATATTCCCCGACCTTGCCGCCGCCTTCCAGCACGATCGTGGACGTCACGACATTATTAAGGAATGCGCGGTCGTGGCTGACGAGAATCAGCGTGCCGCTGTAATCGATGAGCAGCTCTTCGAGCAGCTCCAGGGTTTCCACGTCCAGATCGTTCGTGGGTTCGTCCATGATCAGCAAATTCGAAGGCTTGGTGAAAAGGCGCGCGAGAAACAGCCGGTTGCGCTCTCCGCCGGACAACACACGCGCGGGCGACCGGGCGCGGTCGGGCGCGAACAAAAAATCCTGGAGATAGCCGAGGATGTGTTTCGTCTTGCCGCCAACCGTGACCATCTCGCTGCCGCCGCCCACGTTTTCCATCACGGTCTTGTTCTCATCCAGCTGCTGGCGAAGCTGATCGTAGTAGGAAATCTCGAGGTTCGTGCCCAGCTCGACCGTTCCCTTCTGCGGCGGCATCTGGCCCAGCAGCAGACGAATCAGCGTGGTCTTGCCGCTTCCGTTGGGACCGATCAGCCCGATCTTGTCGCCGCGCATGATCTCCGTTGAAAAATTCTGAATCAAGATTTTGCTGTCGTACCCGTGCGTCAAATGTTTCACCCGGCTGACGAGCTGGCCGGAGCGCCCGGCTTCCTGCACGCTCATCTTCACCTTGCCCATCACCTGGCGCTGCGCTGCTTTTTCCGCCCGCAGTTTTTCCAGCGCCCGCACACGCCCCTCATTGCGCGTGCGCCGCGCCTTGATGCCCTGGCGGATCCAGACTTCTTCACGCGCCAGTTTTTTCTCGAACTCCGCCCGCTCCGCCGCTTCCGCATCGAGCGCCGCCTGCTTGCGTTCGAGAAAGGCCGGATAATCGCAGGCCCAGCTCCACATGCGGCCGCGGTCCAGCTCCGCGATCTTCGTCGCCAGGTGCGACATGAACATGCGGTCGTGCGTCACAAAAAAAATCGTGCCCTCGTAGGCTTTCAAAAATCCTTCCAGCCACTCGATCGATTCGATGTCCAGATGGTTCGTCGGCTCGTCGAGCAGCAGCACGTCCGGCTTCTGCACCAGCGCCCGCGCCAGCATCGCCCGCTTTTTCTGCCCGCCCGAGAGATTTTCAAAAAGGCTTTCCGGATCCAGCTTCATGTGCTCGACCACGCTTTCCACCTGCTGGCTCGTTTCCCACGCATTCGCATGGTCCATTTCCGCCTGAAGATTGCCGAGCTTATTCATGAGCGCCTCGCTGTATTCCGTGGCGAGCTGATGATTCACATGATGATAGTCGCTGATCAGCTTCGCGCGCCCGCCCAGTCCCGAAAGCACCAGGTCAAACACATTCCCCGTGACATCCGTCGGCACTTCCTGCGGCAGATGCACCACGCGGACGCCCTTCTGATAGATGACCTTTCCCTCATCCACCTTGATCTCGCCCGACATCACGCGCATGAGCGTAGTCTTCCCCACCCCGTTGCGCCCCAAAAGCGCGACCCGGTCCCCCTGCTCCACGTGCAGACTCAAATGATCAAAAATGAGCGGCCCGCCAAACGCGAGCGAGATGTCCTGTAAACTGATAAAAGCCATTAAGCCTCCAACCTACGGTGACCGGCAGCGGCATCCGGTCACCTGGTGCCGACGGAGTACCGTCGGTTGCATGGTACCAAATTCGCGGAGCCCCTTCTGTATTTATTTGTCAGCTTATTGTCGGGATATAGATGCGGGATTGTCAGGCAATTGTCAGGGTGACTCTTTTATGAATTGTCAGGGTCTTATGGCGGGGAAACCCAATTAGCCCACCGTTAAGAAGGGACCTTCCCTGGGAACTGTCCTGGTCTTACCTTTATTTCTGTTTATCCTGTGTTACAATCCATCCACTCTTCTTCCAGGATAGGCCATGATCAACAACACGAAACGTTTCTTAAATCCATTCCTTCTGCTCGCGTTCAGCATGACGGCTTTCCTCTGCCCGTCCCCGGCGCGCGCGATCAGCCCCGAGAATTCCATCAAAATGAAACAAGAATTGCGGGCCGAAGACTTCGAATACCTGAGCCGCCTGCGGCAGGAACTGCTCAAGATCAATAAGGACTACGTGGATAAGGCGACGGACTTGAAAGAGGAACTGTGGAACCAAAAAAGAGCCGCACCCGATCGGGCCCAGGATAAAACTTACGAGCAGGAGTACGCTGAGAAGATGTGGAAACTCAAGAAGGAAACCTCGTACGCCAAATACAGCGTCAAAAAAGAGCTGAACGGCGACCGCCTCGTCAACCGAGGCAAGATCATAAGAAGCTACGAAGAAGCCGAGCCCGAAAAACACCCCTATAACGGCATCCGGGGTTAACAGCCGACGAGCCCAATTGTAAAACTCGTCGGCACCAGGTGTCCGGATGCTTCAACCGGACACCGCACCAGCCGACGGTACTCCGTCGGCACCAGGTGATCGGATGTTTCTGCCAGCCGACAAGCCCAATTGTAAACCTTGTCGGCACCAGGTGTCCGGACGCTTCAACCGGACACCGCACCAGCCGACGGTACTCCGTCGGCCCCAAGTGTCCGGATGCCTCAACCGAACACCGCTTTACCAGACACCGCACTACCGGACAGTCTCGCTCTGGAAACTTCTCTGCTTTTTCGATCCTAAGAGACGCGGAATGCGGGCAAGAAAAGCCGCTTATCCAAATTTTTCGGACTTCTGTCTATCATTCTCCTTTATAGTAATCCCGTTTATGAAATCCTTAGTTTTGACGGACAAAATCGCTGAACATATTTATACACTTCGGGGCTGCCGTGTCATGTTGAGCCCCTATCTCGCGTCTCTTTATGGGGTTGCCCCCAAAGCCCTTATCCAAGCGGTCAAAAGAAACCGATACCGTTTTCCGGCCGATTTTATGTTCCAGTTGGATCAAACTGAATTCAAAAACTTGAAGTCACAATTTGTGACTTCAAGTTGGGGCGGCTTGCGGCGCGCAATGCCTTATGCTTTTACCGAACAAGGTGTCGCAATGCTTTCGAGTATCAAGCCGGCGGTACTCCGTCGGCAACAGGTGTCCAGCCGACAAGCCCAATTATAAAACTTGTCGGCCCCAGGTGTCCGGATGCTTCAACCGGACACCGTCCAGCCGACGGTACTCTGTCGGCACCAGGTGTCCGGCCGCCTCTACCGGACACCGTACAGCCGACAAGCCCAATTATAAAACTTGTCGGCCCCAGGTGTCCGGATGCCTCTACCGGACACCGTACAGCCCATAATAGCGATGAGTCTTAGAAGCATATCCCCCTACCGGTGAAGCCCAGAAGCTGGCTTCACCGGGTCACGACGAGTTTTAACAATTGTGCTCGTCGTGTGAAAAAAAGACGGCCCGGAGAAAACCCCGAGCCGTCCGTTAAAGTAGGTCTAGCGGTCTCGCCGCGTCCTTAAGGTGGAGCGTCCGCGTGCAGCGTTTTACATACATGCGCTAGGAAAGAAATATACCAGCTCATCTACTGTCCTCCCTCTGGCCTCACCGGCCTAAAACTCCCGCCCCGGATCACGGGGTTCGGGCGGAGCAAGCACCGATCCATGCGACACCACTTGTTGGATCTCCTTCCCCTCGGCGCTCTGCCGGCGGGTAAGAAGGAGGGCGTCGGATCAATGCAGACGACTATAGAAGTGTAGACGACATTTCGCGGGTAGGCAAATAGCCGACGAGAACAATTAATAAACTCGTCGGCATCAGGTGTCCGGATCCAGCGGGCGGTACTCCGCCAGCGCCAGGTGATCGGATGCTTCTGCCGATCACCGCTCTACCGGACACCGCACCAGCCGACGAGCCCAATTGATAAACTCGCCGGCAAAAGGTGTCCGGAAGCATCTACCGGACACCGATCTGCCGATCACCGCTCTGCCGGCCACCGTCCATTAGAGAACGCAGCGGTCCTTTAGAGTGTTAAAGGACCCGCTTTGAAAGCGCCCTGCCTTTATTGACAAAAGGCATGCTCAATAAAGCCAGGCCCATAAGGAAGGCCGTGGAAGGTTCGGGGACCGTGGCTGCGAAGGACGACGGATTGATCGTCAGGTTCGTGACAAACGTGGCATCGAAACTGTTGCTGCCCTGGGGAGTCACGGTTCCGAGCTGCAGCTTGATCACATCGCCCAGGTTCAGGAACTGATTTAAGATCGAGAACTGGTCGGGATTCGCCCTGGTGAAACCGGCGGTCTGGTCGAAATCATTCGAGGCAAGCAGCGTGTTGTTAATGAAAAGCTTCCAGTTGTAGTCCTCCTCGAACGGGTTCCCTTCGATCCAGGGCGCGATTTTCGAGCTGATGTCATAGTTCCCGGCGGCAGGCGCCGTCCACCGGTAATTGGCCAGCACCGCGGGATCAAGCGGCTCGCCGTTGTTGGGCGCCGTGATCGTCACAATCTCACCGGCCTGCATCGGAGTATTGTAAATGGTCCCATAAAAATTCGCGGCCTGCTGCGTCAGCTTGAAGAGCATCGGCGCGACAGGAAATTTGCCAAAAAGAAGCGGCGGCGCCCACACATTAATAATGCCGTCGCCATAATCCGGCTCAATCGTCGCGGGCAGGACCGTGTCTCCCTGCCTGTACGACCACGGGCCGTTGGGATTAAGAACATCGCTCCAATCCGCCTGCAAATCAAAGCTGAAACCTTTCGCCGGCGCGCAGACAGAAGTGAAAAGCAAAAACACAAAGATACCAAGGGCCTTTTTCATTTCATTCTCCTCAGAGATCGGGATGATTAAGATGACGTTTACAGGCGTGAGACAGGTCCCACGGGCGTGTAATGTATCTGAATGCCGCCGCCGGATCAATGGGACAGCCTAGGACAAAGAAGCGGGTCAGCCCCTTTTTTATTATTTCGCCTGCAGCTCTTCGGCGATGTGCTCAATGACTTTGGAGTTGGTCCAATACCCCGAGTGGGCGGCAATGGGGTTCATGAAGGCGGTGTCGACCGGGATGTCGGTGAGGAAATCTTTCGAGAACTTTTTCGGGAAGTGCGGAAGCAGCCGGGTGGCGATCGGGTCGTCGAAGTCCCAGAGATTAATCCATTTCTTCGCATAGGCAGGCCGCTTGATCTTCGTGGACATCGGGTATCCCATGCCGGATGCGAAGAGCGCCACGGGGCTGCCGAAAGTCACAAGACAGGTCAGCTCGAGATGCTCCGGGAACGGGTAGCGCTCTTCAAAACGGAACACATAATCATAAGCCGCGACAGAGCCCAGCGAATGCGCCAGCAGCACGACCTTGCGGAAGCCACGCCTGTAAATATTCTTGGTGGCCTGGTGGAGAAGCTCCATCTCAGGCATTTTGTCCTTGTTGGTGATGCTGCCCTTGTTTTTGACATAAAAGAGAATGTCGATGACGGCGGGATAAATAAAATTGCGCAGGGTGTTCTGGATCATGTTTTTTCCCGGCACAAAACTCCTTCTTGCCGGAGGCGTGTCGAACTGAAGTTTGGCCATCCGCTTTTTAAATCCAAAAGTGACCGGCGACCAGTTCACCTCAAACCGCCTGAAAGCCGAAGTATCGACTCCCCTTTTCTGCATCTGATTCATCAGGGCGTCATACATCGGCCTGGAATAGCCCGGCCTTTTTTCCTGCGAAAGGTCGGGCGCAACGCCATGCATAAATAAAAACGCGATTTTGTCAGCCATGAGTTGTTCCCTGCATCAGATGAGCGCGATATTGATCGTCAATTATATCATGGAGTTTGCAGGGGACAGTCCCAAAAGGGACACACTTCAAACCGCCGAAACGCGCTCAAAATATTTATCCAAGGAGGGCGAGGGAGGAAATTACGCTTCGGCTCTAAAAGCAAGCCGTGGTGGTTAGGATAACGATACCTCTATTTATTCTTTCGTTTGATCCCCTGAATCAACTCATCGAACGCATGAAGAAAACGCGACCGATCCTGTTTCTGAAACGGCGGCGGTCCGCCCCCGGTAATCGTGCCGGCATCCCGAAG
>DATJFP010000106.1 GCA_035495615.1 Verrucomicrobiia bacterium
CCCCAGGTCACGATCTGTCCCATCGTGGTGTGAAGCCCCGGATGCGCGTACTGGAGATAGCAGCCCAGGGCCATGAGCGAGCCGAGCATGACAAAGGCCGGGATTTTCTGGTGGCGGTTCAAGAAAACCAGCTCCGGATAGGCCGCGAGATCAGGCACCAGAGGATCCGGGTGCAGGTTCGCGTTCTTCTTGCACATGAACCAGCCCATGTGCGCCCAGAAAAAGCCGCGCGTGAGCGGCGGATGCGAATCCAGCTCCGTATCCGCATACCGGTGATGATTGCGGTGATGGGCCGCCCACCACATCGGGTCTTTCTGCAGCGAACTGGCGCCGAGCAGGCCCAGCATAAATTGAAAGACGCGCGAAGTCTTGAAAGATTTGTGTGAGAAATAGCGGTGATATCCTGCCGTCAGCCCGAACATGCGGGGCACGAGCGTCAGGAAAAAAACCGCGATCGCGGCCCGGCTTACGCCCGTCCAGAAGACCAGGAGGCAGCCGGCATGGAGAAGGACAAAGGGCACGTTGCCCCAGAATTCGATGCGCTCGTCTCCGGGGGCTTCGGGATCCCAGCCCATTTCAGATGGCGCGGAAGGATTCGGCATAAGAGGGTTCTCCCTTTCTGTCGAGCGTTTTATTTCCTGCCCGTGTAAGAATCATTTGGATATCGTTCAAATAGCGTTTGGAAAAACCGGCTTCACAGTAAGAAAAATAGTATTCCCATTTGCGGCGGAAACGCTCGTCAAAACCGAGCGCCTCGATGCGCGCTTGCTGTTCGCGAAATTTCTTTTTCCATTCGCGCAGCGTCCGGGCGTAATGCACACCGATATTTTCGACATTTTCGACAAAGAGAGTCGAAGATTGAGTCATGGCCTTGCATACCGCGGTGAGAGACGGCAGGTGCCCGCCCGGGAAGATGTGCTTCTGAATCCAGTCGCAGCCTTTACGGTAAGAATCATAACGCTGATCGGGGATCGTGATGCTTTGAATCACCGCAACGCCCTCGGGCTTGAGCAGCCGATCGAGCGCCTGAAAAAATCCTTCCAGGTATTCGTGCCCCACGGCCTCGAGCATTTCGATGGATATGATACGGTCAAACTGCCCTTTCATGTTACGGTAATCACATAATTCGAGCGTAATCTTTTCGCTTAGGCCGGCTTCGCGGACCCGCTGGGTCGCCAGCATGAGCTGTTCCTTGGAAAGTGTGATGCCGGTCACACGACAGCCGGTTTCGCGCGCGGCCTTGATTGCGAAGCTTCCCCAGCCGCAGCCGATTTCGAGAACGTGGTCCTTGGAGGTAATGCGCGCCTTTTCGATCATGCGCTGCAGCTTGTTCTGCTGGGCCGCGTAGAGCGTGTCGTAGGAATCCTTATAAAAGCCGGCGGAATAAGTCATGCTCTCATCGAGAAAGACCTGGAAGAAATCATTGCTCAAATCGTAATGGTCTTGAATGTTCTTCCGGCTTCCGGAAACCGTGTTGCGGCGGGCAAGATGATAAAGGCGATTGAGCGCCGCGCCCAGGCCTTCGAGGAAAGAAACCTTCGGCGACAGATGCGACTTGTTGTCGATCAAAAATTCGAGCACCGCGGTCAGGTCCGGCGTCTCCCATTGCCCATCCATGTAGCTCTCGCCAAGTCCGATGCCCGAATCCCGGATGACGCGCCAGAAAAAGCCGTCGTCGTGCACGCGGATTTCCGCCCGGGCCGGAAGGGAGGTATCCCCGTAAGAGTGGACCGAACCGTCGGGAAGCTGAACGCGAAGATGCCCCTGGCGGGCGCGGGACAAGAATAAATCGAAAATTTTGAAGGCGGCTTTCCGGCGCAGTTTCGGCAGGGGCGTGCGCACGGTCATCGGGCTGGAAGGAGCAGGCTTCTTGTAAACGGGCAATTTTTTTCCGAAGTAAAGCTTGGCCGCCTGCCAATGGATCCGCGGGATCGTCATCACCGCGGTCAGGGGGTAGGCCAAGACGGTTTTCAAAATATTTGCGCCCGTCACGGGGCGCGCCCGGCCTGTCATTTGCGAGACCAGGACGTAACGGCCGTCTTTTTTCAGGTTGACTTGGATCTCGATTGTATCGGAAACCGGCGAGTATTTAAACTCATATTCTCCTTTCCTGTCAAAGAAAGGCGAAACGTGAAAGGCCTTGTCCGCGGCGTAACGCGCCAGGCCGTCCTTGGCCGGCAGCGGTTCCCGCGTCAAATAAATGTGCGTTTCGCCGAACGTATTGTTGACCTGCGCCACGACGCACGCCAGGCTGCCCGTTTCCGTATAGCAATAAAAGAAACTGGCCGGATTGAAAATGTAGCCGAGAAAACGCGCGCACGTAACGAGCTCGACTTTTTTCACGGCCTCGTCCAGGCCTTCCGGAGCAAGATAGCGGCGGAGCTTTTCACGGAGCGCGCCCGGCCCCCTGTCCAGATAATCATTATCGTAAAGCGATACGAGGTTGAACCGGTTATGTCCGAAAAAGGGGTTCGCCCTGCCAAGGGTTTCAAGCTCGTCCAAATCGAAGGAATAAAAGTAGACGGGATAATCGAACCGGTACTTTACCGGTTCCAGGCGCGTATGCATGAGCTGGCCCGTATAAATTTTCGAAAGGGTCATGACCCGAACTCCACACCGAGAGTCTTGGCGGCCTGCACCGCGGCTTTGACCGCGTCCTCGTGAAAGCCGTATCCGAAATAGCTGCCGCAGAAATACGTGCGCCGCGCGCCGTTCAGTTTGGGAAGTTCCGCCTGGGTCCGCAGGGAACTCAGCGTATAGGACGGATGCGTGTAAGAAATTTCTTTGATCACGCGTTCCCGGGGAAAAGGTTTTTGCCGATTCAGCGTCACGAAATATTGGTTCTGCGTCGCAAGCCCCTGAAGGCGGTTCATGTGATAGGAGAGCGTGACGGGGCCGGCTTTGTCCCCCGCGCCTTCGACCGTGTAATTCCACGACGCCCAGGCTTTTTTCCGGCGCGGCATCACGGAGTCGTCCGTGTGCAGCACCGTGGCATTGCGCGTGTAAGTCCAGGCGCCGAGCAGCCGCTTTTCGTCATGGCTCGGGTCTTCCAGCATTTTGAGGGCCTCGTCCGCGTGCGCGGCGATCACCACGGCGTCGAAAGAATGTTCGTCTCCGTTTTCCTTGCGGATGAGCACATGGTCCGCACTCCTTTTGATTTTGCCGATGCCCGCTTTTTTCTGCACCGCCCCTTTGAAGCGTTTCATCATTTCTTTCACGTACGCATGACTGCCGCCGGGGACACTTCGCCATTGCGGCCGGCCTTTGAGCGCGAGCAGCCCGTGATTGTCGAAAAAGCGCAGGAACGTCCGCGCGGGAAAGGCCAGCATTTCAGATTGCGGCGTGGACCAGATGGCCGCGCCCATGGGAATGAGATAAAAATCGCGGAAAGGCGCGGAGTACTTCCCCGCCCGCAGGTATTCACCGAGCGTGACGTCGGCCAGCCTTCCGGCATGGAGGTCGGCGGCCGCGCTTTTGTTGAAACGCAGGATGTCGGCGACCATGGAATAAAAGGAAGGCCGCAGCAGATTCCGCTTTTGCGCGAAAAGGCCGCCCGGAACGTAGCTGGAGTATTCCAGGTCGAGGAGGCGGCTCGAAAACCCGAACGACATATCGCTCAGGCGGCCGGTGATGCCCAGCTCCGCGAGCAGATGAATAAAAGTAGGATAATTGCGGTCGTTGAAGACGATGAAGCCCGTGTCGACGGGCGTGCCCGCGTCCGGGCCGTCGGGAACCGTGATGGTATTCGTGTGGCCGCCCAGATAATCGTTTTTCTCGAAAAGCGTCACGTCATGGCGGCGCTGCAAAAGGTAAGCGGCCGTAAGGCCGGCCACGCCTGCGCCGATAACCGCGAGCTTCATGCCTGATTGTGAGGTCGTTTCCGTCATGTTATCCGCGGCTGCGAAGGCCGCCCTCGAAAAAGAAGTATATACATCCTTTTTGCCCGTGTCAAAGTTTTTTTGTGCCCTCCGCAGCGGCCTTTTCCCAGGTCCTGTCAAGGGCAGCCAGGACGTCTTCGGCCATGGAAAAGCAGGGCTGGTGCGCGCCTTCTTTTAATATAAGGATCTCCGCGTGCGGGACCGCCCTGGCAAACGCCTCGGCATGGCGCGACATGGGCGCGATGAGGTCCGAGTCCCCCGCCAGCAGCACGACCGGGCAGCGGATCTCGGAATACCTTGGAATCATCTGGCGCAAACCTTTGCAGAGATGGCGGACGTCGGCCGCGTTCGCGCTGAAATGCGCGGGACGCATGGCAAGGGCCGTGGCCGTCTTCAGGTAATCCGCCGGCGGATTCTCCGGATAGAAAACTTTGCGGCCGATCGAACCCGTGAACAGATTTCCCAGCGGCCGGACCAGGGCATGCAGGTAAAGCGGGCCGAACAGCGGAACCGCGGAGGCCGTGTGAATGGGATGGATGGGTCCGGTAAAAGGCGTCAGGTAGCCGTTGATCATCATGAGGCCCGCGACATCGTCCGGATGTTCCAGCGCATAGGCCAGCGCGACCGCGCCGCCGAGCGAATGTCCCACCAGAACCGGGCGCTCGATCTTCAAGGCCTTCACGGTCTCGAAAATGTAATGCGCGTGGTCGAAGACGGTCATGTCTTTCTTGCGGGGCCGCTGGCTGTAGCCGTGGCCGGGGCGGTCGACCGCGAGGCAATCGTAGCGGGACGAGGCGCGGTCAAAAAAGGAAAGCGTGAAATCATAAGAAGAGCCGAACCCGCCGTGGATGAAAACCACGGGACGGCCGGAACCGCGGCGCACCGCGTGCATGCGCACGCCGTCCGCGCTCACGAATTCCCCCAAGGGCGGATATTTCTTTTCGGCCTCGGCCGTTTTGAGGCGGGAATAGAGAAAGGCGGCAAGCAAAACGAGGACTATTCCAAAAGCGATCAAAGGTTCACCTGGCGGAGCGGAAGGCGTGATTCATGCGCGCTTGTCGGGATAAATGCGGCTGATGCATTCCTTGCAAAGACCGTGGCTGAACTCGGCTTCGGAATGGGATTGGATATAGTCTTCCAGGTTTTCCCAGTACCCCTGGTCGTTGCGGATTTTTTTGCAGCCGGCGCAGATCGGCAAAAAGCCCCGCAGGATGCGCACTTCGCCCATGACCTGCTGCAGGGCATGGTTGCGCTTTTCGAGCTCGTCGGTCCGGCGCGCGACTTCTTTTTCAAGATAAGTCCGCGACGATTCGAGGGACCAGGTAAAAAGTCCGGCGGCGATGGAAAAAAGCGTCCCCATGACAAGGTAGAGATTGCTTGTGAGCTGGCGGTCCAGAGGAGAATCGGAATTAAAGTAGCGGTCCCAAAGCAGGACGGTAAAAAGGAGGCATATCAGAAAAATCAGCAAAGAAAACCGGAGCACGTTCGGTCCGGGTTTCCTGGAATTCTGCATGTCAGATCATCCGGGTTTTGCAAGGGATCGAGCAAGGCACGCTGGAACAGCTCTGCTCTTCCCCGATTGAAACGGCAAAAACTCAGGCTTTTGCCTTGGTCACATTGACGGCCTGCTCGCCCTTCGGGCCCTGCTGGACTTCAAACTCCACGTCCTGGCCTTCTTCAAGCGTTTTGTATCCATCGCCCTGGATCGCGGAATAATGGACGAACACATCCGCCCCCGCATCCGTGGCGATGAAACCGTAACCTTTTTGATTATTGAACCATTTTACTTTCCCTTTTGCCATGACTTACTTTCTCCTTGAGGGTACATCAAATTGAAGCGGGCAAAAAAAAACCGCAAGGCAAGAGTCCTTACCTCACCTTACGGCCTGCATTTTTCCCGCTGACTGTAAACACGCTCAAAGGATGCATCAGTTTTAACCGGTTGTCAACCGGCCCGCCCCTCCGCAAAAGCTTACCGGATATGCTTTTTTACCAGGTCGAGAAGCTCGTCACCGCCGATCGGTTTGGCGGCCACAAAAGGCTGATTTTTCATGACGCCCGCTCCCGCCTCCTTCTTGGGGACAAGCGCGGTCAGAAAAACCACCGGAATGTCTTTGAGCTCCTTGTCTTTTTTCAGCTCTTTGAGTACCGTCGGCCCGTCCATGTCCGGCATCAGGACGTCCAGGATGATGAGATCCGGCCGGAACCTGCGGGCCGCGCCCACGGCTTCTTTGCCTCTTTTTTCGGTGAAGACTTCGTATTCGCCGGTGAACTCAAGGTTGAGTTTGACGATTTCGCCGAAGGCTTCTTCGTCGTCGACGACCAGGATTTTCTTTTTGGCCATGATGTTAATTCCCGTGGTAGGTGGAGACCCAGCGCACCGTACCGCTTTCGGAACGCATGACGACGCTATGGGTCACCGGGCCCCGGCTCGTGTACCGGACCCCTTTTAACAGGCTGCCGTTGGTGATGCCCGTGGCGGCAAAAACACAGTGGCCGCGCACGAGATCATTGATGGAATAAATTTTCGCATCGACGACCGAACCGTCGCCTTTGACGAGTTGGCCCTTGAATCCCCCGCCCAGGCATTTCATGGCGCAGGCGCTGATCACGCCTTCGGGGGCGCCTCCGATCCCGTACAAAAGATCGATGCCGCTGTCCGGAAGGCACGTCGCGATGGCCCCGGAGACGTCGCAGTCCTGGATCAGCTTGATGCGGACGCCGAGCTTGCGGAATTCGGCGATTATTTTTTCGTGCCGCGGCCGGTCCAGGATGCACACGACGATCTTGGAATACGCTTTGCCCGTCACGGCCGAGATGAGCTGGGTATTGCGCTCGATGGGATCGTTGAGATTCAGCTCGATCTTATTCGCGATGTCCGGTCCGTAGGCGATCTTGTGCATGTAGAATTCTTCGGTGGCAAAAAGCGCATTTTCTTCCGCGAGCGCGAGAACTGAAAGAGCTTCGGGGCCGGACGTTACGGTCGGCCGCGTGCCGTCGATGGGATCCACCGCGATTTCGTAATGCGGCACGCCTTTCTGTCCTGCGAATTTCCCCACCGCGTCGCCGTTGAAAAGCCCGCTCGATGCGTCTTTTTTACCCTCGCCGATCATGATCTTGGCGGCGAATTCGATGCGGTTAAGACGGTCGCGCATAGCATCTGTCGCAGCCTTGTCGGCAGACAGCTTGTCTCCGGTGCCGACCCATTGGGAAGCCGCAATCGCCGCGGCTTCGGTCGCGCGCATGAGGTCGAGGGTGTTATGAAACATGGGGGCCCCTTCTTATAAGTCCCTATTATTGTACCTGATGTATCGGCCGCGGAAAGGCCCTTCCTGAGAAAGAACGGGATTTTTTAGCCGTGCCAGCCCGGGACATACCGCCCGGCGCTGCGCATGTCACGCTGGAGGTCTTTCCAGCCGGGCTCGAAGGACGCCACGCGCTTCCAAAAATGGCGGGAATGGTCCAGATGCGCGGTATGGCACAGCTCGTGGACCAGGATGTACCGCACCAGCCGCGGCGGGAGAAAAAGAAGTTTGCGGTTCAGGCTGATGGCTTTGCGTGCGGAACAGCTTCCCCACCTTGTTTTCTGCGCCCGGACCGAAGCGCGCGCATAAGCCAGCCCTGTCTCGGCCGCGGTTTTTTCCAGCCAGGCCGGCAAATAATCCTCGGCCTGCGACTGCACCCACCGGCGGAGCAGGAGCAGTTTCCGTGAGACAGGCGTTTCGGCAGGAACGACGAACGTCAGCTGGAAAGGGCCGCTTTGGGTAAGACGCGGACGCTTCACGCGCGCCGCCGCGAATTCCACGCGCCAGGTTTGTGCGACCGCGCGGAGTTCCACGCTGTCCGGAATTGCGGGATTTTCAGGAGCGGTTTCCGGCAGCACGCGCAGACGCTCCCGCGTTTTTTCGATCCAGCTCTTTTTGGTTTCCAGCCAGCGTGCGATGCGTTTCACGTCCGAACCTTGCGGCACAATGACTTTCACCTTGCCGCCGGCGTGAATTTCCACGCGGGCGCGCCGGGCGCGGCGGCTGGGGCAAAGTTCATAAGGCATGGTGGAAGGGCTGCGGACGCCGCGAAAAAGATGCTCGAGCGGAAACGCCATGGATTCAGGAACGGTAAATTTTGACCGTGAAGGTTTGTCCGTCCGACCACGGCCAGAACATGATCGTGTTCAGAGGGCCTTCTCCGGTGCGGTAGTAGAGTGTCTGGTCTTTGCGGATGCCGCCGTAGGCGGCGGCCCGCAGCGAGGCTTCGGAGGAAGGGGCCGCGCCCGCGGGCTTGAGCGGCGCGCCGAAACTTTTTTCGATGAGCGGAATCACGGATTTTTTCAGAACGTCCTTGTTATACACGGCCTCGACAAAATGTTCCGTGGCCGAGCGTAGTTCCTGCGAAGGAATCGCCTTGAACTTCGTGATGAATTCCTGGTCATCCATGAGCTTGTCCGTTTCCGCCCGCAGCCGGGCTCCCCCCCACTTCTTTTTCGGGGATTAATGGATGAAAGAATACCGCAGGAGTTTCATATCCCAAAAGAAAAAAATTTTGTAACGACGGCGTGCTTTTTCCGGGAATCGAGAGGCTGAACGCCCCGCCTTTGACGCCGATCAGCTTCACGGATTCTCCATGAGGCGCGCCGCTGCGCGTCACGTACAGCTCGAAAACGCTGTCCGGCAACCCCATGCCCTGGATCTGAAAGCCCTCGGGCGACGGCCCCGCCTGGATGAGGCTTCCCGGCAGCTGCGGCGCCTCGAACTGCACGTTTCCGGAAGCGTCGGCGGGCCCCTTGGGAAGAAAAGTCAGCGTCCTGATCCTTTCGACGAGGATGGGATTGAGTGCCTTTGGAAGATTGCTCGTCCGGTAATCGTCCGGTTCCACGTTCAGCACCAGCACGTCGCCGTTTCCCGCGGCCTCGCCGATGTAGGGCACGAAAAAGCCGAATGCACCGCCCGCGGGAATAACGATCTCCGCGTTGTCCAGCGTGAAGACGCGCCGGTACGAATAGTAGCGGCAGACGTGGTTGTAATAATGATAGATGTAGGCGAATTCATCGTTGGGATGGAACACGTGCTCCTTGGGAAAGAGCGGGTATTTTTTCCCGATCCAGAAAATTTTGTGGTCCGGCCCGGCCATATCTTTGGCATAGACGCTTACTTTTTTCTCGAAGTCCGTCACGTAAAACGGGTCTTGGAACTTCAGGCATTCCAGAAGGCCGGCCCGCAGCGGCAGGACAAGGACGAGCGCCGCGAGCACCGCGCCCGAATTGGCCCGCAGGATTTCGGGAAAGGAAAAGGCCGCGAATTTCTCCCGCAGGAATTCCGAAACCTCCCGCAGCCCCAGCATCGCGAAATAATAAACCGGGATCAGGAGCGGGAAAAGGTACCGGCCCTCTTTGTCGCTGAGGACGTAAGTCTGAAACAGAAAATAAATCCAGAACCAGATTCCGTAAAGGAGCGCCTCGGGAATTTTTTTCCGCCACGCCTGCACCATGCCCAGGACTGCGGCCAGCACCACAGGTCCCGTCACGGAAATCCAGAGGAACGCGTAATTCTCCCACGTCGAATCGCCCCGCTCCGAAGTGAATTTTTTCTGGAGCATGATGTCCTGGATGAGCTTCGCCGGCCCCTGGACCCAAGGCACGCCGTCGTAAAACGTGTAAATCGCCGTGTGCACGCCGAAGACCACGGCCACAGGAAGAAAGGCGAACACGAAAACGCGGGCCAGCACGCCTCGCCGCTCGGCCCCGCTGCCCCGCCACAAAACCCCGAGGCTTCCCCGCAGCACTTCATTCAAAAAAATCACGCCCAGCAATTCGGGAATCATATTATAACGCGTGAGGACCGTACAACAGGCAAAAAGCCCGGCAAGGCCGAGGCTCCCTTTCCGGCCTTCGAGGTGGCGCCGGTAAAAATTCAGCGTCAGCGCCGTGAGCAGTGCCGCCGGGATGTCTTCTTTGGTAAACGGCGCGTGATGGATGAGAAGCCGGTTGATGCCGCAAAGAAAGACCGCGAGCAGCGCTTCGCCGCGGCGGAGGTCCCGGCAGAGCATTTTCCACGCTGCGAAAAGGAAGCCGGCAAAAATCGCGACCGCGATAAGGCGCGACGCCGGAGCCGCGAATCCTTCGCCGAAAACATGCTGCTCCAGCCAGAAGACGGGCGTGAGCAGAATCGAAACAAAAGGCGCGCGCTTCCAGTAACGGGGAAAATCGTCCACCCAGGCATAGCGCCGCGCGTTCAGGAAAAGCTCGTAGCTGTCGGACGGATTGACCTCGAAACGCAGTGCCATCCATCCCAGGTAAGCGACGAGCGAGCCCAAAAGCAGGGCCACGGCGAGCTCGAGGCTTCCCAATCCGGTTCCCGCCGGACGGCCAGGGCCCCGCGCGGGAGAACTTCCTTGTTCTGATAAGGGATTTTTCATGAGCATAAGCGTTTAAAAATACTATCCTTAAGAAACGGCATGCCCGCCTTATTTCTTTTGGAAAACTTCACGGGCCGGGAGCGGAAGCCGGGATTCATGATTTCCGCCCGGGACACCGATAATTGACCGTTAACCCCGAGGAAAAGCCATGCCCGAAGTGATCGCCGGAACCCGCCCGAAAAAGCAGGTCCTGGAAATGTCCGTCCTGATCCTGCTTCTTGCCGTGAACGCGGCGGTCCTTGCCGCGGTCATGTTCCGCTTTTTCCAGCTCCTGGATTTCGGCGCGTTCCTGGACGCGGCCTGGCGCATTTACCGCGGCCAAAAGCCCTACGTCGACTTTTATTTCCATACCGGCCCGATCCACATCGAGATCATGGCGCTTTTTTTTCGCGTGTTCGGCGTCGGGAAAACCGCGCTGCTGGCCGAGCCGCTTCTCATCAGCTCCGCGTGCATGATCCTCCTTTTCCTGGGAACACGCGGCCGCCTGCCGCTCGCCTTCCGCGCGCTGGCGGTCCTGCTGACCGGCGCGGGGCTGTACTGGGGCTACCCGCATCCGTGGTACGACATGACCGCGCATTTCTGGGGGCTGATCGGGCTGATGCTCCTGATGAACCGGCTGCCGTTCGCGGAAAAAAAACAGGCGTTCATGACCGGCCTCGCCTGCGGCGCCCTGGCCATTCTCGCGTTCCTGACCAAAACCAACATCGGCCTGGCCTACGGCGCGGCCTTCGGCGCGACGCTCTTGTGCGCGCCGCACCGCTGGCACGGCCTTGCCGGATGCGCGCTCGGATCGGCGGCGGCCGCGGTCCTGGGCATCCTGCTGCTCGTTCCCAATCCCTCGGCTTATTATGAAAACGCATTCGTCCTCTACGGCAGCGGCCGCTCCACGCAGATGATCCGGCTGCTTTTCCTGCGCGCCTGGATGAAGAACCTGTACTGGGTTCCGTTCGTCACGCTGGCTTTCGCGCGCCTCGCTTTCTGGAAATCCCGCGCGCCGCTCTACATGCTGTTCGTGATGACCGCGCTGCTGGCCATCTTCGACCTGAATACCGGTTCGCTGCGCGATCCGGACCATCTGCCGGTCTTCGGCGTCTACCTGACGCTGGGGCTGCTCGTGCTGCAGGGCCTGAAGCCTGCCGCGGACGGCGCGCTGAAAAAAATAACGCTGCTTGCAGCACAGGCGGTCCTTGTCCTCACCGTGCTTTTCCAGCTGAACGTGACCGGCCGCAGCGCCTGGCTTCATTACGAGCTCACGCATCCCATGCTGCCGCACGGCAATTATCCGATCAAGTCCGGGCCGCTCAAGGGATGGCTTTTTTACGAGCCTTACGGGAAAGCCGTGGACGAAATCGCGGACTACATCCGCGCGAACGTGGCGCCGCAGGATTCGCTTCTCATCATGAGCGACCTGTACCTGCTGAACGCCATGACCGGAAGGGACAGCTACCGCGGCGTTTCCTACATGTGGCCCATGTTTTTTCAGGACGCGCCGATCGGCGCGCGGCCGGAAACCGTGCGGCAGAACATTCTCGAGCATCCGCCCGACTGGATCCTGGTCAAACGCGAGGAAGGAAAGATCGGGGACGTGATGGCGATCCTGCAGCATTTCCAATTCCCGGAAGATTATCTGAAGGATTACGGGCTGGTGCAGACCTGGGGGCCTTACGGCATGCTGAAGAGAACGCGTTCCTGAGACCGGCCTTACTGCTGCGGCATGGGCTTGTACAAATAAAACTTCTCGAGATTCGTGCCCCAGACTCCCTGCTCGGCCGAGGCCAGCAGCACGAAGTTATACCCTTCATGCAGCGGCGAATCCAACGGCTTGTCCAGGACGAAAATCAGAGGATCGAGCGTCCCGAAATGTTCGCGCGCCCGCGCGATGACTTCTTCGACGGGGATTTTGTCGATGCTGTAATAGCCTGAGTCACACGTGTAATATGAGCCGTAGTCTTTCAGATTCGGGTACCAGAATTGACGCTGCCTGGGCATGAACGGCATGATGCTGATGGCCCGGTACTGCGTGTGCGCCACGATCTTGATGCCTTTTTCGTCCAGCCCGTTTTCCTTGAAAAGCTTGTTGATGATGCCGGCCATTTCCAGGCCTCCGGAAAAAGGCAGGTAAATTTCGTAACGCGCCGCGGTGTAAGAACCCCGGAGGCTCAGCAGGAAACACACGTTTAAGACCAGGAGCGCTTTCCCCCACGCCTTCTCCCGCAAAGGAACATTTTCGCCGGCGCGCGTCTCCACAGCCTCCGCTTCCGGTTCGGAGCGGCTTGTCCACAGCACGAAAAGCAGGATTACCGCGTAAAAGCCATAATGCCGGATGTCGCCGTAATGGGAAAACGTGAGGATCATGAAAATTTCCGCATAGCCGCAAAACAAGATCCAAAGGCTTGTCCCTTTGCGCCAAAGCGCGGCTATGGCGCAGCCCAGCACGGTCAAGGCCAGCACCTTGGCCGCGGTTTCCGACACGTCGAATTCGACCGGAATGAATCCCTTGGACAAAGACCAAAGCGGCTTGGCATGACGCCATACCTCGCTCACGTACGTGTGCGCGTGGCAATGATCCGCCGGACGGTTCATCACCTGCAGAAAAGTCAGAAGCCCGCCCAGGGCCATGAGCGCGAGCGCCCCCCAGGGAACCGGCGCATTTTCTTTCCGCCGGCGCATCCCGCTTTCGAAAGCAAAGGATGATCCGATACCGAAGGCCAGCCCGAACGACAAATAATCCGCATGGCACAGCAGAAAGACGAGCGAGGCAAACGCGTACGGATGCCGGAAGCGTTTGGGATAAAGCGCGGCGATCGAAAAGATGAGCAGGATCGCGAGCGCGTACATGCGGGAGACCACGGCGTACTCGAACAGCATCAGGTAAGAAAAAATCCACAGGTACTTTGTCGGCCTGGGGAACGGGGAACGGAAAACAAAAAGCAGCACGGCGCCGAAGGCGAGAATAACATGGATGATTTGCTGCGCAGCGAACGGGAATCCGGTCCTGGCAAAGGGCCGCAGGATCAGGTACCAGAGGCTCGGATGATTGTCGTAATTGCCGGCAAGGTATTTGACGAAAGCCGGGAACGTCGTGTCGCGGGCCAGGAGCCAGGGCTGGGTTTCGTCGCTCCAAGGCTCATGATGGAAGGCCAGGAAGGCCACGATCCCCAGATAAAGGGCCGCGATCAGCACGTCCAGGACGCGGTAAAATGTTTTTTTATCGGCCATGGAAATAACTATCGGCCCTTCCGGCCCCAAACCTGACCGCGCGCCGGCCCCGGAACGTCCCTTCCCCAAGCGGCGCATTTTATTATGGGCCATAAGGTTGGGTTTAAGACCGCCCTGCCGGAAGCCGAAAATAAAGAGAGTGTTCCAGGGTGACTTTTAAGAAGTTTTATCCCGGAGATCCATGGTTTATTCCAAAGAAGCGCTGAAAAAAAAGCGGAGCATCTGGCTGTCGGCCGGTTTCCTCGCCGGCCTTGCGCTGAAGATCGCGGTCTCGTTCTTCGCGGCATCGGATTACCTGCGCGAACTTTTCACGCCTTTCATCAACTGGTACGTCCTGAACCGGTTCCACAATCCGTGGGACTTTTTCTCCACGCTTGGACTGCTCCGGATGTTCCCTTACCCGCCTTTCATGCTGTGGGTGATGGCGCTTCCTCGCGTTCTCTTTTCCCCGTTTCTCGGCGGATCCTGGGAAGCCGTGACCGGCCTGCATCTTTTCGTGATGCGCCTTCCGCTTCTGGGCTTCGACGCGCTGATGTTTTACCTGCTGCTCCGGCTTTTTCCCGCGCAGGCCCGGAAGGTGCTGCTGATCTACTGGCTTTCGCCGCTCGTTTTTTTCATCAATTATGTCCACGGTCAGCTCGACATCGTGCCCACGGCGCTTTTCTTCGGCGCGGCGGTTCTCATTCTCGAACACCGGCTGCTGCCGGCGGCGGCTGTGCTCGCGCTTGCCGCGGCCTCCAAATCGCATGTCATGATCGCGATGCCGTTCGTGCTGGTCTTCCTTTACCGGCAGAAGACGGGCTGGACGCGCCTCGGTCTTTTCATCGCCGTTTTCGCGGCCGTGTACGCGGCCATCGTGGCGCCTTATGCCCTGACCTCGGAGGCCTTCCGCGAAATGGTTTTCAATTCTCCAGAGCAGAAAAAGCTCTTCGCCTTTGCCGTGCCCGTGTCCAGCTCGCTCAGCATCGTGATCTGCCCGATGGTCACGGTGCTCATCTTCTTCAAATTTGTTTCGTACAAAAAGCTGAACCGCGAGATCTTCCTGATGTTCCTGGGGCTCGTCTTCGCTTGCCTGGTCATCTTCGTGCCGCCCATGCCGGGCTGGTTCTTGTGGTCGCTCCCCTTC